>CAMLLA010000011.1 GCA_946480525.1 uncultured Asticcacaulis sp.
CGGTGCGTTCGTTGACCTCGGCGGCATCGACGGCCTGCTGCACGTCACCGACATGTCCTGGAAGCGCGTCTCGCACCCGTCGCAGGTCCTCAATGTCGGCGACCAGGTCCGCGTCCAGATCATCAAGATCAACCCGGACACGCAACGCATCTCGCTGGGCATGAAGCAGCTTCAGTCCGACCCGTGGGAAAATGTCGACGTCAAGTATCCGGTCGGCGGCAAGTTCACCGGTCGCATCACCAACATCACGGACTACGGCGCGTTTGTCGAACTGGAATCGGGCGTCGAAGGCCTGGTCCACGTTTCGGAAATGTCCTGGACCAAGAAGAACGTCCATCCGGGCAAGATCGTTTCGACCTCGCAGGAAGTCGACGTCGTCGTGCTCGAAGTCGACGCTTCGAAGCGCCGCGTTTCGCTGGGCCTGAAGCAAGCTCAGGAAAATCCGTGGGATCAGTTCCTGCGTAACCACCCGATCGGTTCGACCATCGAAGGCGAAGTCAAGAACGCCACCGAATTCGGTCTGTTCGTCGGCTTTGAAAACGACATCGACGGCATGGTCCACCTGTCGGACCTCGACTGGAACGTTCCGGGCGAAGAAGCCATCGGCCGTTACAAGAAGGGCGACACCGTCAAGACCAAGGTCCTGGATGTCGACGTCGACAAGGAACGCATCTCGCTGGGCATCAAGCAGCTCGGCAACGATCCGATGACCGGCGACACCTTCAAGAAGGGCCAGACCGTCACCGTGACCGTCACCGAAATCACTTCGGGCGGTATCGAAGTGAAGTTCGGCGAAGACGACGCACCGATGTCGGCCTTCATCCGCAAGTCGGACCTGTCGCGCGACCGCAACGAGCAGCGCGTTGAGCGCTACGCCGTCGGCGATCGTGTCGACGCCCAGGTCACCAATGTCGACAAGGCGGCCCGCAAGGTCTCCGTCTCGATCAAGGCCCTGGAAATGGCCGACGAAAAGCAGGCCATCGAACAGTACGGCTCGCAGGATTCCGGCGCTTCGCTGGGTGACATCCTCGGCGCCGCCCTGCGCGACAAGGTCAAGGAATAAGGGTCCTTAGGACCCTTAACCCGGATTAGCTATGGTGTTTATGGCGTCTTAGCGAGATGGGTTAGAGTATAAAGAGCCGGTGCTGGTGACAGCATCGGCTTTTTTTGTTGATTGTCGCTGTCGATTCCAGTCACCTCCGTTCGATGCGAATTAGAAGAGGGTTTCGCCATGCATTACGCTATTCTTTGTTACGATTCCGAAGAGGTCATAAGCGCCTGGTCGGAAGAAAAGGATGCCGAAGTCATGCGCAGCCTCGGGCTGGTAAACGCGCGCCTGAGCGCCGAAGGCAAGATGGGTCCGGTGGCGAGGCTGATGCCGACAACGGCTGCCGTAACGCTGCGCAAGGGGCGGGACACCACGGTCATAGACGGACCGTTTGCCGAGACCAAGGAGCAGTTGCTGGGGTTCTATACGGTCGAATGCGGCACTCTGGATGAAGCAGTCGAGATTGCGAAAGAGCTGGCCGGCGCTTCAGGGTCGGCCGGCTGTTTCGAGATACGGCCAATGATGACTTTCATCCCGGATCAGCGCACGTCCTGAATGGCTGCTGACAGAAACGCTTACACGACCGAGTAAACAACAAGAACCATCAGAGGAGACCATCATGAGCAATGAACTTTACCGGGGGGTTATTCCCTATCTCAACGTCGTCGGCGCATCCGGTGCGGCAGAGTTTTACAAGAAGGCCTTTGCCGCCGAGGAAATCGACCGTAAGCCGGCCGATGACGGCAAACGGCTGATGCACTGCCATCTCAAGATCCACGACGGTTCGCTCATGTTGTCGGATGTTTTCCCGGAATGGGGATATGACCACCAGCCGTCGCACAGCTTTACCATGATGCTGGTCGTCGACGATGCCGATCTGTGGTGGAATCGCGCTGTCGAGGCCGGTTGCCAGGTCATATCGGAACTGAAGGTCGAATTCTGGGGTGACCGCTTTGGCTTGATGCGCGATCCTTATGGCGTCCATTGGGGCGTCAACGAACCCGCCAAGGCGAAATAAACATTACTTCTGGTTGTTCATGCGGTGCAGCCCCATAAAAACAGGGGGTTCAATTATCTCCGGCGGGAAAGACTTTTGCGTCAAAGCCTTGTCCTGCTGGAGGTTTATTGTGCGCCGCACGCCCCGACAGCCACTGTTTTTTTGAATGATATCGTTATCATGCTTTAATTTCCAACCAACCCCTTGATCCCTATTCATTTTTCGATCAAAGTCGCTTCGTCTGAAGATTCACTTGTTGGGGGACACAGCAATGCTGAAATCTGAGCTGATTGAACGCCTGGCGTCCGAGTACCCGCACCTGACGCAAAAAGACGTCGAGCGCGCTGTAAACCTCATCTTTGAGTCGATGATCGGTACCTTGGAAAAGGGTGGCCGCGTCGAATTGCGGGGCTTTGGCGCCTTGTCAGTCAGGTCTCGACCTGCGCGTGCCGGCCGCAATCCGCGTACCGGCGAATCGGTCAAGGTGCCCGCCAAGCACGTGCCATTCTTCAAAAGTGGCAAGGAATTGCGTGAACGTCTGAACCTCAGCGGCGACGACAATTCGGCTGACTGAGATGTGCAAGATGCTGTCGGGCATCGTTCAAAGCGCGCAACCGTTTTTCGCTTAAATAATACGACGAACAATGTTTAGATCGAAGCGCGATTCCCATGTGAATCGCGCTTCGATCTTATTCCTTTGGCCGGAAAGGGAACCGTCCATGAGCATTGTGTCCGAATTCAAAACCTTCCTTATGCGTGGCAATGTCATCGATCTGGCGGTCGGTGTCGTCATTGGCGGTGCGTTTGGCAAGATCGTGACCTCTCTGGTCGAAAACATCATCATGCCGCCGATCGGCGTAATCACCGGTGGGGTTGATTTCTCCGATCTCAAATTTGTCCTTGTGCCTGCTGATCCGGCAACGAAGACGGCCGAAGCGGCCATCTCCTACGGCATTTTCATCAATACCCTGATCCAGTTCATGATCATCGGCACGGCCATCTTCATGGTGGTCAAGGCGATCAACAAGCTGATGCCGCCGCCCCCTCCGCCGCCGCCCGCCAATACCCCCAGCCAGGAAGAGCTGCTGGCCGGTATCCTGGCCGAACTCAAGAAGCAAAATAAGTAGGACTTGTGCCCGAAGGAAGGGACGCCTGGACCGTGCTGCGTTTTCAAAGAAACGCAGCACGGTCCAGGTTTTTTAGTGGCCGCATGCT
Source organism: uncultured Asticcacaulis sp. (assembly GCA_946480525.1). Next base: position 3,261 of record CAMLLA010000011.1, read on the forward strand.
TCGCGCGAAAAACCGGTTTCCACTTTTTCGCAGCATGCTCTAAACAGTGTCCCTTCCTTCGATAGGCAGCCATTACGTGTCACAGCCTCCGGCGTCGGGCCCTGAGCCCGCTACAGTGCCCCAAAAGTCTTCGGGTCTTATCAAGAATTCGCTGATCAATAGCGGCTTCACGCTTATCAGCCGCTTTCTCGGCATGGGCCGGGATCTGGTCATTACGGCCGTGCTTGGCGCATCCGGCAACATTGCCGCCGATGCTTACAATACGGCACTCAGCTTCCCCAATGTGTTCCGCCGCATCTTTGCCGAAGGCGCCTTTACCGCCGCCTTTGTGCCGTCCTACTCGGCGGTACTGGAACAGGAAGGCCCGGAGGCCGCCGACAAGCTGGCGCGCGACGCCCTGGCGACCCTGTGCTGCATGACGCTTGTTGTAACGGTTCTGGCGCAGCTGACCATGCCGTGGCTGATGCAGTACATCATCCGTCCGGGCTTTGTGGACACGCCCGATAAGTTCAAACTGACCGTTGTGCTCACCCAGATCGCCATGCCCTATTTGCCGTGCATGGCCATTGTGGCGCTGTTGTCGGGTGTGCTCAATGCGCGCGGCCGTTTCATCGTGTCCGCGGCGGTGCCGACCCTTCTCAACATTATCATGCTGATCATTGTCTGGCCGCAAAAAGACCCGATTTCGGGCGCATGGGCGGGCGCGGTCGGCATCCTGTTTGCCGGCATCGCCCAGGCGGGACTGCTGATTTGGGGCGTGCGCCGTGTTGGCGCGCGCATCGGGCTCAATGTTATTCCGCGATTTACGCCTGAGGTCCGAAAGCTGTTGTGGCTGGCCATACCCGGTGCGCTGGCCGCGTCCGCAACGCAGATCAACGTATTGGTCTCAGGCTTTTTTGCCTCGGCTGTCGATGGCGCCGTGTCGTGGCTGTCGGTCGCTGATCGTCTATACCAGCTGCCGCTTGGTATGGTGGGTGTGGCGATCGGTGTCGCGCTTCTTCCTGCCCTGTCGCGTGCCGTGCAGTCGGGGGACCACGAAGGCGCGCAAACGACGCTGGACAACGCACTGATCTACTCGATGGTCTTCACCCTGCCGGCGGCGGCGGCTCTGGTCGCCATCCCGTTTTTCCTGATCGACGGTCTGTTCACGCGCGGTGCGTTTCACGTCTACGACGCCCAGCAGACGGCCGCCGCCCTGTTGCATTACGGCTGGGGCGTTCCGGCCTTTGTCCTGACACGGATATTGAGCCCGGCCTTCTATGCCCGCAAGGACACCTGGGGGCCGATGAAATTCGCCCTGGTCAATGTGATGGTCAACCTGATCGTCGGGGTCAGCATGTTCCACCTGATCGGCGTGCCTGGCCTGGCGATTGGCACATCTGCCGGCGCATGGGCCAATGTCACATTGATGGTCGTTGCCCTTTACCGCCGCAAGCTATGGCATCTGTCCAGGCGCAGCGGTGCGGCGCTGGCCAAGATCGTTGTCGGCGGCGTCGTCATGGGAGCTTTTCTGGCCGCCTGTTCCTTCTATCGGCCCGTGGTGCAGGCGCCATTGGCTGCCGTCCTTCCGGCGGGCGTCAAGGAAATCACCGTTGTGGGGGTTTGTTTTGCCGGCCTGTTCCTTTATATCGCCTGTCTCTTTGTGACCGGCGCTGTGCGTCCGGCGGAACTGAAGGCGGCGCTTCGGCGCAGGTAAACGATGACAAAACCCATGCGCATCCTATCCGGAATCCAGGCATCCGGCTCGCTTCATCTCGGCAACTATCTCGGCGCGCTCAAGAAGTTCGCCGACATGCAATCCCTTGAAGCCGAGCGCTTCTACATGATTGCCGACCTGCACGCGATCACCGTCTGGCAGGACCCCGGCAAGCTGTTGTCGCAGACGCGTGAGATCGCCGCCTGTTACCTGGCGGCCGGTGTCGATCCGGACAAGTCGTCGATCTTCCCGCAATCGGCCGTGCCGGCGCACACCGAAATGGCGTGGCTGTTCAACTGCGTGGCGCGGTTGGGTTGGCTCGACCGCATGACGCAGTTCAAGGACAAGGCCGGCAAGGACAAGGAACGCGCCTCGATCGGGCTCTATACCTATCCGGTGCTCCAGGCCGCCGACATCCTGATCTACAAGGCGACCCACGTCCCGGTCGGCGAAGACCAGCGCCAGCATCTGGAGTTGACGCGCGACGTTGCCAAGAAGTTCAACCACGACTATGGCACCGAATTCTTCCCGCTGCCGGAGACCCTCTATCAGGGGCCGGGCGCGCGGATCATGAGCCTGCGTGACGGCCTGGCCAAGATGTCGAAGTCCGATCCTTCGGACAATTCGCGCATCAACCTGACCGATGACGCCGACACGATCGCCTCCAAGGTCAAGAAGGCCAAATCGGACGCCGACGTGCTTCCGGAAAGCGAAGACGGCCTGGCTGAACGTCCCGAAGCCAAGAACCTCGTGGGCATCTACGCGGCTTTAGCAGGGATCAGCGCCCAGGACGTGCTCAATGAATTCGGCGGCAAGGGCTTCGGTGCCTTCAAGCCGGCGCTCGCGGATGTCGTCGTCGGCAAGATGGCGCCGATTTCCGAGACGCTGCGTCGCTTGCTGAGCGACACGGGCGAAATTGATCGCGTGTTGCGGCTGGGCGCGGAGCGGGCGCGGCAGGTGTCGGCGCCGGTGGTCGAGGAGACCAAGCGGATCGTGGGGCTTTGGGGATAGGGCTCGCAGGGGACAAGTCCCCTGCACCCCGGAACGCGACGGTGTCTAGATATTTCTATAACAAAAGCCGGGCCTGAAAGTCCGGCTTTTGTTATAGAAGCACGTAATCACTATCATGTATCGAGGTGCAGGAGGCTAGCCTCCTGCAAGCTTTACCACCGGAGCCATCCATGAAACGCCTTGCCGTCCTGACCCTTGCCGTCCTGACCCTCGCAGCCTGCGACGGCAAGTCCACGACAACCGTCTCGCACTCCAGCAACATCAACGGCGTGGTTACGTCGAGCACGATCACCATGACCGACTATGCCATGCGCGCGGCTCTGGGGAACAACCCGAACACGGGCGCCTATGTGACGATCCGCAACACAGGCACTGAGCCCGATCGCCTGGTTTCGGCGTCGTGCGAATGCGCGGCTTCGACGGAACTGCACAGCATGTCGACCAAAGACGGCGTCATGGAAATGGCCGAGATGAAGAACGGCTTCGTCATCGCGCCCGGCGAAACCCTGGTGCTGAAGCCCGGCGGCAACCATATCATGCTGATGGGCCTGAAGGTCCGCCCTCAGGACGGCTCCAAGGTCGATGTGAAGCTGACTTTTGAGAAGGCCGGCGAGATTACCTTGGCCATGCCGGTGTCCAATACGCCCCTGACGAAGACGCCGGCATAAAGCATTGCCGCACACGGTGACAGGCGCCCGCCGCCGTGTCATATGATCGGCACAGGCGTGGGGCATGGTTTCGGACGATAGGCCGGAGGTCGTTCATGCTCTTGCGTATCTGTACTGCCCTGATGGCCGTGGCCCTGCCCGCTCTGGCCCAGACCCCGCCCGATTTTTCCAACAAGGCGTTCGCGACCGCTGTCGGCCAGATGCTGGCAACGGACAGTCTGGCGGACCGCTGCCCTGAGGCGCGACAATCCGGAACAGCTGTGGCCGCTGCGCTGAAAGACTGGCAGGCGCGTAATTCCATTCCCTCCCTTCGCCAGGCGGCGGAGGACGCGCAGGCCAATGATACGGGCCGGCAGGCCTATCAGTCGCTGAAGGTCGGTGTGGATGCCAGGTTGTCGCCGCTTTATGCGCAGGCGTGCACGGCCCTGTCAGCCTGGATCGCCTCGCCGTCGTCAACTATAGCGGGCAGCTGGTCGCAAGCGGCCGCGGCTTCCCGGCCATCGACATCGGTGACGGCGCCGGTCAAGGCGGCAGCGCCTGTCGCGGCGCCCAAGGGCGTAGTGGGATATGGCCTCATCCAGTCGTCCGGACTGGGCTATGGCGGAATGGTCACCATCATTTACAAGCCCGTCGTCCTGTTCACTTCAGGGGACATTCTGCTCGATGTAAAAAGCCTTGCCAATCCTGGCGGCATCGCGGCGGACAAGGCGGCCAATCCCCGGCGCTGGTCGACCTGGCGCAAGACTGCCGGCAAATACGAATATGTCGGTGGATCCGGCGCATGGCGGCCCATCCTCAACAACCAGATATGGACCGAGCCGCCAACGGCTGCGGGCCTTCAGGGACGCTTTGTCGCCACAGGGGGGACGGGCAATACGGCGCTCGGGGGGGCGTCGGCCGTATTCACCCAGACGACCTACCGGTTTCTGCCCGGCGGCCGGCTGGTCCGCGAAGGCCTGGCTTCATCGACCTCGGAAGTGCCGGGCGCCAGTACGGTAGCCGGATCGAAGGGCGAGAGGGCTGGGCGCTATACGATCGAAGGGCTGACGTTGAAGATTGACTACGACGACGGTACGTCGGACAGCGCCGTCTTGATGACGCACCCGAAAGACAAGGACATCATCTGGATCAACGGCATAGCCTATACGCGCGAATAGGCTGGGTCACATTTTCTAACATCCGGAGCGAAGCGCCAAACAAAGATATCACTAGCGACCAAGTGGGAGCGCAGGCTGCGCGCCGCCAGGGGCCTTTGGCCCTGAGCGCAAAACAAAAAACCATTTCAATTTTCGGAGAAAAATTCGGAAATGGTGGAGCTTAGCGGAGTCGAACCGCTGACCTCTTCAATGCCATTGAAGCGCTCTACCAACTGAGCTAAAGCCCCATCTCACGATGGCCGGACGATGGTGCCCCCGTCCGAGGCGGCGACTACTATTTCAAGGCCGCGTGCGGCGCAAGCCCTTTTTGAAACATTTTCCTGCTTTTTTTGTGGCGGTCCTCTGTCGCTTTGTAATCACGCCTGTCGAGGCTTTGCCGCAACACTGTTATTTTTCCCGGGGCGCGTTCATACATTCCTTATCGAATCTTGATATGGTGGACGTCTAGAAACAATCTGCCGCCGGTGGGTGAGCAGAGACCCTGTCAGCCATGGTGATGGTGATGAAAAAAGTAGATGGTTTGAACTGGATTTCAGCGGCAAGGTCGGTATCTCCGGCCATTCATGTGCCCTACCAGTCGCGCAGCGCGACCCTGGCGCCCCGTCCGCGTTTCGCGGCCCGCCCCTCGGCTTCGGATCAGATTGCCGCAGGCTAAGGGTAGGTTGCCGACAAAGGCATTCCGATTTTATGTGTGAAGGCCTATCTCCTGCGGAAGGAGAGTTGCCATGCCCGACACAATGACCGATCCGATTACCGACAATGCCGACGCCCAGCGCTATGAGCTGGCCGTCGATGGTCACACTGTATTCGCCGACTATAGTTTAAGCGGCGACACCTTACGCATCCACTATGTCGAAGCGCCGCCTGAACTGCGCGGCACGGGCGCCGCCGGCCGGCTGATGGACGGTGTCGCGCAAATCGCCAAGGACAATGGCTGGCGTATCGTGCCGATCTGTGGCTATGCCGCCGCCTGGCTGCGCCGGCACAAGGAATATCATTCCCTGCTGCGCTGAGGCGCGGTAGGTTAGGGGATGGTATCTGAATTCCATAACAATGGCGCGGCGATAACTTTCGCCGATCTGCGCGCAGTCTGGGATGATCTCGCGCGCCGGCATGGGCTATGCGCCGAAGTCTGGCCGGAAATCGTCACGGCCTACGGTGAGCCGCAGCGGCACTATCATACGCTCGATCATATCGCAGCCGTCGTTGCCGAATTCCTGCCGCTGCGGGACCGCTTTGAAGATCCCGACGCCGCCTTGCTGGCCCTGTTTTTTCACGACATCGTCTACGATCCGGCACGGTCCGACAACGAAGAGCGCAGCGCCGACGCCTTGGCAGCAGTGCTGACGGGCGAAATCGCGAATCGTGCCTGCGCCCACATCCTGGCGACAAAAAAGCACGAGGCGGGTACGGCTGACGCGGCGCTGGTTGTCGATATAGACATGGCCATTCTTGCCGCGCCGTGGCCGGACTACCTGCGCTACGCTGAAAATGTGGCGCGTGAATACCTGCCGGTCTATGGCGTCGAGGCCTATGCCACCGGCCGCTGCGAGATGTTTTTGAAGCCCGTACAAGACCGCCGCATCTTTCTGACGGAGGTTTTTGCACCGCGCGAAGCCGACGCCCAGCGCAATATCCGCGACGAACTGTTGCTGTGGATGTCGGGCGGGTTTGCCGAAGGTTTGAAGGCGGCGCTATAAGACACACTCAAGGAGACCAAGATGGGCCAGATGATTACCCTTACGCGTCCGGACGGCGGACAGATTGACGCTTACTCGGCCGGCGCCGATCCGGCGCGGCCGGGTGTGATTGTCTTGCAGGAGTGGTGGGGCCTGAACGACCATATCAAGGCCATCGCTGACCGTTTCGACAGCGAAGGGTTCAACGCCCTGGCGCCCGACCTCTATCATGGCCGTATCACGAAGGACGCAGATGAAGCGTCGCACATGATGAGCGGGCTCGATTTCCCGGGCGCGGTGCATGAGGATGTCGCGGCGGCAATGGACTGGCTGCGTGAATGTTCCAGTTCCGTCGCCGTCATGGGCTTCTGCATGGGCGGCGCCCTGACCATTGGGTCCGTGGTGCGTCTGAAAGGTTTTGCCGCCGGTGTCTGTTTCTACGGTGTGCCGCCGAAGTCTTTTGCCGACCCGAAGGACATCACCATTCCCTTCCAGGGCCATTTCGGTACGAAGGACGACTGGGTGACGCCGCAGGTGGTTGCCGATATGGAAGCGGCCATGAAAGCCGCCGGCAATCCGCCGGAGTTTTATACGTACGAGGCCGATCATGCCTTTTTCAACACAACGCGTCCGGAAGTCTATAACGCCGAGGCCGCCGACGAGGCGTGGCAGCGGACCATCCGGTTCCTGAAGGCAAATCAATAGGTCAAACAAAGGGGGGAAATATGAACGCCAAGGCTGTTGTCTTTATCTCGTGCCGTCTGCTGGCGATCTACCTGATGGTCACCCATATCGTGCCTTTCGTGTTTCAGCTTGTAAGCGGCTTGTTTCTTCAGCCGGGTATTGTGCAGGAGCCCTCGTTCCTGCCAGCTATAGGGGCAACTGCTTTCGGCGTAGCCTTGTATGGCCTGGTTGCGTTGTTTTTCTGGAGCGCGGCGGGATGGCTGTCCCGTTTGCTCTCGGTGCCGTTTCCGGATGCCTTTGGTGAAGACATTGATTTTCACCGTTGGCAGGCTGTGATTGTCATGGCTTTGGGAGGGATGGCGCTGCTCCGGGCGGCTGCATTCGGAGCAGAAATTTTGAGGGCGGGTCCGGAGCTGAAGGACTTTATGGTGCGAGGCGCCATCGTCTTCGCAGTTCTTGGCATTGGGATAATTGTCTTCTCCCGCCAAATCGTCATCGGTTTGAACCTCTTACGTGAGTGGCTGGGCAAACCGTTCGTAAAGGCGGAGGATGAGCAATGACGCCTTCCGCCTTTTCAAAACTTGGACTGAGACTTCTGGCACTCCATATCGGTTTGTTCACGGCTTTGCCGCAGTTGGGCTACTGGATTCCTTCCGCCACGGATACACAGTCTCTGCCTTTCCTGTTGCCGGCAATTTTTACGGCCGGAATGGCGATTGGGTTATGGGTGTTTGCGGATCGCATCCTCGATATCATCCTGCCTATCCGCGTAAGTCGGGAGATCCCTCCGAACTACCCCCGTCTCCAGGGACTGGTGCTGATGTTTGTTGGCGGGCTTCTGGTTTTTGATGGTCTTCACAGGGTCGTCTATCCGTGGGAGGACGTTGGCGTTATTCCGCAGTGGCCGCTCTTCGTCGTTCTTGGCCTTGTGCTCTTCTGTGAGCCTGCGTGGCGGCGGCGTCATTGACCTTTTAACCATTTGGGCTTAGGCCGTTACGCATTCTGAAAGACCTCGTATAAGGCCTAACCCTTGACCGTATTTTACCACGAAGGCGATCTGCCCGATGGCCTCGACCTTGGCTCTGTCGTGGCCATCGATTCCGAGACCATGGGCCTGCGCTTCCGCCGCGACGGCCTGTGCGTCGTGCAGTTGTCCGCCGGTGACGGCAATGCCCATGTCGTGCGCTTCGACCGCAAGACCTACGACTGTCCAAACCTGAAGCGCCTTTTGACCGATGCCCAGGTGCTCAAGCTGTTCCATTACGGCCGTTTCGATATCGGCATGTTCCTGCTGCACCTCGACGTCGTGACGGCGCCGGTCTACTGCACCAAGATCGCCTCGAAGCTGGCGCGGACCTATACCGACCGCCATGGCCTCAAGGACCTGGTGCGCGAGCTGTTGAACGTCGACCTGTCCAAACAGCAGCAAAGTTCCGACTGGGGCAACGGCACACTGACACCGGAACAGCTGGCCTATGCGGCATCGGATGTGTTGCACCTGCACGCCTGCCGCGACAAGCTGGACGCCATGCTGGCGCGCGAAGGCCGCACCGAACTGGCGAAGGGATGTTTTGATTTTCTCCCGCACCGCGTCAAACTGGATTTGGCAGGCTGGGAAGATTGCGATATTTTCGCTCATAGCTGGGCATAGGATCCAGCAGGAACACACACACCTTTATGGCCACGGACCTGACCACGGACATTACAGCGCGCTTCGAGCCGGACGTCGATGTCGAGACGGAAGCCGCGCAGCGACGCGTGCATCTGGCGCAGCAGGTGGCGGCGGTCCGGCGGCGGTCGCGCCGTATCAAGACGTTGCGCATGCTGTTGCCGGCGCTGATCATCGGCATCGGTGTATTGAATGTCGGCTGGATCGCAGTGACCAGCATTATCGGCGGGCTCGATCCCTACAATGCGGAAGACCGCGAAATCCGCGCCATTAATCCGCGGTATTCGGGGCTGAGCGGTTCGGGTGCGCCGTTTACGATCAGCGGGCTTGAAGCGGTCCAGACTCGCGACGACCTGACGCTCGTCAAGCTCAAGGGACCGGCGATCGATTTCAAGGGCGATAGTAACAAGTCGACCCACATATCGTCCGCCAGCGGCCTCTATGATGTGGACAGGGGACTGTTCCACCTGACGGGCAATGTGGTGATGCGTTCGGGCGGATCCGACATGACCTTCCGCACCGAAGCCGCGGTCATCAACCTTAAAGACTTGACGATCTCCGGCGACAGACGCATTGAAGGAACCGGAAGCATGGGTCATATTGTCGGCGAGTCCTTCATGATCTCCAAGAATGGCGCCGACGTCGTCTTCAGAGGGCGGGGCGACAACAAGGTCTGGACGACGCTCAACAGGAAATAGGCTGGCGGAATGGTCACGAGAAACGGACGGACGATGAAAATGCGCATGGCGGCGGCATTGACGGCCCTGACGCTGACGGGTTTGGCGCTGACGGGTTTGGCCGTGATCGGCGGCGTCGCTACGGCTCAGGTGTCGGGGCAGGGCGGACCGGTTCAGGTCGGTTCGGACTCGCAGCGCATCGATCAGCAGGCCAATGCCATGTATCTCGACGGTCGCGTCGAGATTCTGCAGGACAAGGCGCGGCTGCGCACAGACCACGCAACGATTACCTACGCCGAGGCGGGTGGTGACATCAACCGCATCGAAGCCACCGGCAATATCTACTACGTCACCGTCGACGCTCAGGGTCAGCAAACGATCATGAAGGGTGACAACGCCGTCTACACCAAGGCGGACGACACCATGGTCGTGACCGGGAACGTCATCCTGCAGCAGGGTCAAAACATCTCGACCGGCAATCGCCTGGTGTCGCAGGTGTCCAAGGGCATCACGACCTTCACCGCCAATCCGGGCGGTCAGACCAAGGGCCGCGTGCGCAGCGTGCTTTATCCTTCGAACAAGCCCGCCCAATAGGCCGGATCGTAAGCGAGACATAATCCCAGTGAGCGCCGACGCATTTTCCGCCTCTTCGAAGGCGCAGGCCGACCGGAACGCGACCGGTGACGGCATCGTGGTCGAAGGCATCGGCAAGACCTACAAGGACCGCGCTGTCGTCAAGAGCGTGTCGCTCAGACTCGGCCGCGGTGAAGTGGTGGGCCTTCTGGGGCCCAACGGCGCCGGCAAGACGACCTGCTTCTACATGATCACCGGTCTGGTCGAGGCCGATTATGGCTCCATCACGCTCGACGGCCAGGACATCACGCACCAGCCGATGTACCAGCGTGCGCGCCTCGGTATCGGATACCTGCCGCAGGAAGCTTCGATTTTCCGCGGCATGAATGTCGAACAGAATATTACCTCCGTGCTTGAACTGCGCGAAAAGAACCCGGCAAAGGTCAGGGACGATTGCGCGCGTCTGCTCGAAGACCTGCACATCACCCATATCCGCAACTCGCCGGCTTCGGCCCTGTCGGGCGGTGAACGCCGCCGCGTCGAAATCGCCCGGGCGCTGGCCGGCAAGCCGTCCTTCATGCTGCTGGACGAGCCCTTCGCCGGCATCGACCCGCTGGCGATCAGCGACATCCGCGAGGTCATCACCTACCTGAAGGGGCGCGGTATCGGCATCCTGATCACCGATCACAATGTCCGAGAAACGCTGGAAATCGTCGATCGCGCTTCGATTATCCATTCGGGTGAGGTGCTGTTCGAAGGCTCCGCCGAAGCCATTACGCACGATCCGGAAGTCCGCCGGGTCTATCTGGGCGATTCGTTCCACTAAGCGGGGGTTTATTGCCCCCCACCACCGCTGCGCTTCGCTGGCGGTCCCCCTCCCCATGCCTTCGGCACAGGGAGGAGAAACGAGCGCGGTCACTCCTCCCTGTCGCGAAGCGATGGGGAGGGGGACCATTTGCGTAGCAAATGGTGGTGGGGTTTCTTCCTTTCACCCGCACACATCGTCCCCAACTTCGTTAACCATATTTACCCGCTGTTCACCCCTTTGCCCCACCTTGCAAAAGTCGGTCCCCGGCAAGACTTTAGTGATTAATTTCGGTCATAGTGCCGGCAATTAATCGGGATGACGGAATGGCGCTCGGACAAAGGCTCGAAATCAGGCAGGGACAGGGGCTGGTTATTACGCCCCAGCTGCAGCAGGCGATCAAGCTGCTGCAATTGTCGAATCTTGAGCTTGAGGCCGTTATCGAGGCTGAGCTGGAACGCAATCCACTCTTGCAGCGTGAGGACGGCGATGGCCCGGCCGACACGACCCAGGAAATCGACGCAGCCCCCGACGGCGACAAGGACTATGAATCGCGCGAGCTGGAGCTGACCGACCGCGATACGGCCGCCGCCAATAACGACATCGATGCGTCCGCCTCCGACGTCTATGGTGACGATGAGCCCGTTGTGCGCGAACGCGAATCCGCAGCCGCGGACGCCAGCGAAGGCCCCATGGTCGACTGGTCCAAGGCCGGCAAGGGCGGCAGTGGCTTCGATGGTGACGACGACAGCCTGGAACGGTCTTTGTCGCGCGAAAAGACACTCAACGAACACCTGACCGACCAGGCGCTGATCGCGCATTTTTCGGCGCCGGAAATGGCCATCGCCCAGATCCTGATCGATGCGGTCGATGAGGCCGGCTATATGCGGGCCTCACTGGAAGAAATCGCTGACCGCATGGGCTGTGAGCTCGATCTGGTTCAGAAGGTTCTGAGCGTCTGCCAGGGCTTTGAGCCGACCGGTATCATGGCGACCTCTGTGCCGGAATGCCTGAAGCTGCAGTTGATCGAGCGCAACCGCTTCGACCCGGCCATGGCCGTGCTGCTCGACAATCTTGAAATGCTGGCGCGCCGCGATCTCAGCGCTCTGCGCAAAGCGTGCGGCGTCGACGACGAAGACATGGCAGAGATGATTTCGGAACTGAAATCGCTCAATCCGCGTCCGGGCGCCCAGTTCGACACGGAACCGTCGCACGCCGTTGTTCCCGACGTCTTCGTCCGCTCGGATGCGGCGGGCGGCTGGCGCATCGACCTGAATTCCGATACCCTGCCGCGTATCCTGATCGACCAGAAGTATCAGGCAAAGGTGTCGTCCGCGGCCCGCAGCGAAGCCGACAAGAGCTATCTCAACGAGTGTCTGAGCCAGGCCAACTGGCTGATCAAGAGCCTGGACCAGCGCGCCCGCACCATCCTCAAGGTGTCGGCGGAGATCGTGCGTCAGCAGGATAGCTTCTTTGTCTACGGCGTCGAATATCTGCGGCCGCTGAATCTCAAGACGGTGGCCGAAGCCGTCGGCATGCACGAATCGACCATAAGCCGCGTCACTTCGAACAAGTACATTGCGACACCGCGCGGGGTGTTCGAACTGAAGTTCTTCTTCACCTCGTCGATCGCGTCTTCGGACGGCACGGCGGCCCATTCCGCCGAAAGCGTTCGTCACAAGATCAAGAGCCTGATCGACGGGGAAAAGGCGACCGGCGAAATCCTCAGCGACGACCGCATCGTCGAAATCCTGAAAGAGGCCGGAGTCGATATCGCACGCCGCACTGTGGCAAAATATCGCGAGGCCCTGCGCATCCCTTCATCGGTCGAGCGCAAGCGCCAGACGCGTTGAGGCTGTCTCGCAAGCAACTGAATAATAAAAATAAAGCGCTTTCGACATGGCATCCTTATGTCGTCGTTTTTACCCGTACACAAACGAGTGATTTTCTGCACTCGGCCCTTTTTTAATGGTCAGAACGGCGTAGAGTAAAATGGCCTTCGGGCATTTCCCGGGGGTTCTAAGGCGGCCTGCTTCATCCATGCAGGAACCGGATGTCTCCGGTGCGGGCCGCGGTTCTTATGAAGAACGGAGCGTGTCACGCTATGCAAATTCAAGTCAGTGGAAAACAGTGTGAAGTCGGCGAAGCCCTCACTCAACGCATTCAGGACGAGCTGAATGCCGGCATCGCCAAGTATTTTGACCGTGGCGGCACCACGGCGGAAGTCACTATTTCCAAGGAAGGATATATGTTCAGGGCGGACTGTTTCGTCCGGCTTGCCTCCGGCCAGGTACTTGTTTCGCATGCATTCGGCGGGGACGCCCATTCGGCCTTTACCGGCACACTCGACCATATGGAAAAGCGCGTGCGACGCTATAAGAACCGCCTGAAGCAGCATCACCACGGCACGCCGGTCAAGGAAGAAGTCGCTAATGTCACCGTGCTGCGCAGCGCGCCTGCCGATGTTGAGGTGGACGACGAATTCGACGACGGCATGGACCACGAATCGCCACCCCAGGCCATGATTATCGCCGAAACCGAGCAGGCGCTGCGGACACTGTCCGTACCGGCAGCGGTCGCGGAGCTGGAGCTGTCCAACTATCCGCTCATCATGTTCCGTAACGCCGCACACGGCGGCTTGTCCGTGCTGTATCGCCGTCCGGACGGCAATATCGGCTGGATCGACCCCGAACGGACCGTGAATGGCAAGGCCGCCAAGGCCAACGGCAAGGCTGATACGTCGGCGCCGGCACAATCCGCCGCCGTCATGTAACAAAGACTTCACGCCGGGCGGGTTGACGCGGACAGCGCGCCCGGCTAATGCCTCCCCGGCAAGCCGGGGGGCTGAAGCATTATAACGCCGCGCATGGATTTGTTATGTTTTTGACGAGTTTGCTGGATCGCCATGGTATCAATGGCAATGTCAGCGTGAATTCCAAGCGTCAGGCTCTCCAGGTCATCGCAGACGTTGCTGCGCGGCAGCTTGGACTCGATTCCGCAACGATCCATCATGCACTCCTTGAGCGTGAAAAGCTGGGCTCGACCGGGGTTGGCATGGGCGTTGCCGTGCCGCACGCGGCGTTGCCGGGGCTGGATCGCATGCATGGCGTATTCCTGCGCCTCGAAGCCGCCATTGACTATGAAGCTATTGATGATCGTCCGGTCGACCTGATCTTCGCCCTGCTGGCGCCCGAGGATGCCGGTACGGAGCATTTGCGAGCGCTTGCCAAGGTATCGCGCGTCCTGCGTCAAAAGGACCTCCGCGATCAGCTGCGCGCCGTCGACAGCAATGATGCGCTTTATTCTTTGCTGATCGGCATGGCGGATTCCAACGCCGCTTAGAGTTTGGAACTACCGGAATAAAAGCGAATCCACAGATGCACACAGATGGATGCGCTTACGCGCATCGACACAGATAATCTGTGCAGGGTGAAACGTTCTCATAGACAGGTATAAAATCCCGACGGCGCATAGCGCCGTCATTCTCCCAGGTCATTTGCGCTTCATTTCCACAACCACGGATTATCTGTGCGCTGCGAAGCAGCGATCTGTGTGCATCTGTGGAGAATATTTTCTGAAAGTCAGACCACGCTGATCGGTATGATCTGGACCTCATCGGGCAGTTCCGGACGGACCAGGTCGATATGCAGCAGGCCGTAGGCCAGTTCCGCACCCTTGACCTCGAAACCATCACTAAGCACGAAACCGCGATTGAAGGCGCGCAGGCCGATGCCGCGGTGCAGGAACTCCCGCGCTTCCGGCTCTCCAGGGCGCTCCCTGGTGGCGATGACCATAAGCTGGCGGCCCTTGACCTCGACGCGCAGCTGGTCTCGCGTGAAGCCGGCTACGGCGATGCTGATGCGGATATGGTCGGGCGTCACCTGTTCGACATTGTACGGCGGATAGTTGTCGTGGGCGCGACCGACGCGTTCGATCATCAGGCGCATGTCGTCGAAGCCGAGCAGGAACGGGCTATCGAAGACTACAGTCCGGCTCATAGGTTAGCCCTGGCTCTCCAGGAAGTCGGTAATCGCCGCACGCGCTGTCGGCTCGGTCAGCATGGGCGCGTGGCCGACATAGTCGATGTCGACGCGTTTGAAGTCGGTGGACATCAGCGCCATCTGCTCGGCTTCGGCCTCTTCCAGCAGATCCGACAGGGCGCCGCGCACCAGCAGGACGCGGCGGCCGGTCGCCAGGCTGACATAGCACGGCGCCATGTCGTAGGTGCTGGACGTTACCGTCACGCTCTTGAAGGCCTCGGTGATGCGCGGGTCATAGGCCAGGCGCAGCAATCCGTCGCGGCCCTTGATGAAGACACGCTTGGCGAACTTTTGCCAGTCCGACGGCGAATAGTTGGGGAAGGCGATGCGATTGGCTTCGGCGATATAGACGGCGGCGTCATGCCAGTTCTTGAAGACCTGATGCGATTGCGCCGCGTAGGACGAAATGCGCGCCAGCCCCTTGGACGACAGGACCGGGCCGACATCGTTGAGCACTGCGGCCTTGATCAGGGTCGGACGCAGGGTCGACAGCACCATGGTGATCAGTCCGCCCATCGACGTCCCAACGAAGATCGCCTGGCCGATGCCCATGGAATCGCACAGATCCAGGATATCGCGGGCATAGGTCCAGATGTGGTAGTTCATCGGGTCCTGGTCTTTTTCCGACAGGCCGCGGCCGCGGATATCGGGCACGATGACGCGGCGGTCGAGCGCGGCGATATAGGGGGCGACGTCTTCGAAATCGGCGGAATTGCGCGTCAGGCCGTGCAGACAGATGACCGGCAGGCGCACGCGGCCCGGGCTGGCCGGATAGTCGCGGGCGTAGAGGCGAAGGCCATCGTCGGTTGACCACCACCGGTCCTGATAGGCCGGCGGTTTTCGCAACAGGAGACCGCGATCGGAAGGATGCATTTCACCTGCCTCATGATCCGGCTGGCGCTGCGACGACGGTTTCAGACTGAGCAAGAGGCCACCTGATTGGGGAAAAGTTAACCCTGGTTGATGATTCTTTACAGCAATTCACTCATTTTGCGCGTAAAAAATGCATGATCGACGGTTACGGCGGAGCTCGTCTTGCTTTTCGCCGGCACTGTGGCTATGAGGCGGCATCGGGCCGCTCAGGACGGCCCGGCCCCGCGAAAGGCAAGCGCCCTCCTGACGGATGATATCCAATACGACAATCTGCTCTTTTGCGGTCTTCACGGGATGGGGAAAAGACCGGTAGCAAAGGAGATTTCCCATGCCTGAACAGGCAACCCTTTCCCTCGACAAGCTGAAACGCGATGCCGCGCGCCTGCTGAAACAGGCCCGGGCCGGCGACGAGATGGCGCTCAGGCGTTTCGCATCGCTGCGCAGCCCGCCTGAGACCCTGCAACTGAAGCACGCCCTGGCGGTGGTAGCGGATGAAGCCGGTTTCGACAGCTGGACCGAACTCAAGCAGGCGCAATCGGGGCTCGATTTTTCCGAGTTCTTCGCCGCGCCCTCACTGCGCGACAGTCTCAATCCGTGGTTCAACAATTACGAAGAGGCGCGGGCATTCCATGCGGCCAATGGCGGTGTGCTTCTGCCCTATCGTCACCATTTCTTCGTCAGTTCGCTGGCCGTGCTGGAGCGGCTGGGCTTTGAAGCCGATCACCCTGATTGGGCCGACATAGGGTTCGACTTCGTCCGGCCGCTGTCGGAAGCCGCTCACACGCGGATCAAAACCCGTTTACAGCGCCGCTTCGGCGGTCACTAACAAGGCAACTCCCGCTACCATTAGCGGGAGTTGATACTATATTTGAAAATAATTTCATTGCCGAAATTCAACGCCGTGATAGCCTGTAGATCGGAATGATTTTAAGTGGAATCATCATTCCGATCTAAGTTTTTGCTTTGTTGCGATATTTTTGGCGAAAACCGCTGACACTTTTCGCCATATCGCTCTAGCGTCCGGGATGCACAAACAATCGAGAACTGGCACAAATGCCGGGACTAAAGGGATCGAAACAATGAAGGCTTTGCGACCAACGCGCCGCACGGTGGTGACCTCTGCCGCAGCATTGGGAGGACTGGCCTTCGCGCCTGTTTTCGGCCTTGCGCAGACACCGGTGTCAAGCGGCGTCAACGATCTGACTTTGTGGTATAAGGGTCCGGCAATCGAATGGACGGACGCCTTGCCGCTCGGCAATGGCCGGCTGGGGGCCATGGTCTTCGGTGGCGTGGCGCGTGAACGCCTTCAGCTCAACGAAGACACCCTTTATGCCGGCGCGCCCTATCAGCCCGCCAACCCCAAGGCTTTGACGGCCCTGCCGGAAGTGCGCAAGCTGATCTTCGCCGGCAAGTACGTCGAGGCGCAGGAGCTGATCCAGGCGCAGATGATGGCCGATCCGATCCGCCAGGTTTCGTACCAGACGATCGGTGAGATGTGGCTGACCTTCGGGGTATCGTCCAACGCCGCGAACTATCGCCGCGAACTGGACCTGACGCGTGCCGTTTCGACGGTTACCTACCGCCAGGACGGTGTAAACTACGGGCGCGAGACCTTCATCTCGCCAGTCGATCAGGTTCTGGTTATGCGCCTGACGGCTGACAGACCCGGCAGCATCGATTTTCAGCTGGGGTTCGAAACACCTCAGGTCGGCAATGTCGCTATGTCGGGCACGAATGAGATCGTGCTGTCCGGCCGTAATGGCCCGCACGCCGGCAAGGACGGCGCCTTGCGGTTTGAAAGCCGCGTGCGTGTCGTGGCTGACGGGGGCGTGCAGACTGCCGGCACCGACGAGTTGGTCGTCAAGGATGCCGACAGCGTCCTCATCTTCATGGCGGCCGCCACCAACTACAAATCCTTTCGCGACGTTTCCGGCGATCCGACAGCCATCACCAAAGCTCAGATCGACAAGGCGGCGGTCAAGACCTGGGATCAGCTTTACGCGGCGCACCTGGCCGAACATCAGCGCTTGTTCAACCGCGTCTCGGTTGATTTCGGCCGCACGGCCTTCGCCGATCTTCCGACCAACGAACGCATCGCCAAATCCCAGATCCACGACGATCCGGCGCTGGCGGCGCTATACTTCCAGTATGGCCGCTACCTGCTGATCTGCTGTTCGCGGCCGGGCACGCAACCGGCCAACCTGCAGGGGCTGTGGAACGAGAAGCTGAACGCGCCGTGGGGCGGCAAGTACACGATCAACATCAACACCGAGATGAACTACTGGCCGGCGGAACCGACCGACCTGGCCGAATGCGTCGATCCATTGGTCGCCATGGTGAAGGACATCGCCGTGACCGGTGGTGAAACAGCGAAAATCATGTATGGCGCGCGCGGCTGGGTCGCCCATCACAATACCGACCTGTGGCGGGCCACCGGACCCATCGATGCCGCCTTTTACGGCACCTGGCCGACGGGCGGCGCCTGGCTGTGCCTGCACCTGTGGGACCGCTATGATTACGGCCGCGACGCTGGCTATCTCAAGGACATCTATCCGCTGCTGAAAGGCGCATCGCAGTTCTTCGTGGATACGCTGGTGAAGGACCCGGCATCGGGCTACATGGTCACGGCGCCGTCGATCTCGCCCGAGAACCGCCACAAGTTCGGCACCTCGATCTGTGCCGGGCCGACCATGGACATGCAGATCATTCGCGACCTGTTCAACAATACGCTGAAGGCCGCCGAAATCCTGAAAACCGACAAGGCGTTCCGCAAGGAAATCGTGGCTCTCCGGGATCAGCTGGTGCCGAACCAGATTGGCAAGGCCGGCCAGCTTCAGGAGTGGAAGGACGACTGGGACCTGGAGGCGGGCGATATGCATCACCGCCACGTCTCGCACCTCTATGGCGCCTTTCCGTCGTCTCAGATTACCGCCCGCCACACGCCGGAGCTTGCCAATGCGGCGAAAAAATCACTGGATATGCGCGGCGACCTGTCGACCGGCTGGGCGATTGCCTGGCGCATCAATCTGTGGGCGCGGCTGGGCGAAGGCGACCGCGCGCATTCGATACTGAAGCTGTTGCTGGGGCCGGACCGCACCTATCCGAACATGTTTGACGCCCACCCGCCATTCCAGATCGACGGCAATTTTGGCGGGACTTCGGGTATGACCGAGATGGTGCTGCAATCGTACAACGACGAGATCCTGATCCTGCCCGCGCTACCGAAAGCGTGGCCGAAGGGTTCGGTCAAGGGTTTGAAAGCGCGGGGTGGTGTGGGTGTCGATCTGGCCTGGCGTGACGGGGTGCCGGAGCGGATGACGCTGCGGGCGGCCAAGGCGATCAAGACGCGCTTGGTCCATGGCGGGCAGACGCTCGATATCGCGTTGAAGGCGGGCGAGACGGTCAGCTACGGTTACACTGACGGCAAACTGGCGCAGATGGCTTAAGTAAGATACCCCACCATCCCCGCGATTAATCGCGCTTGCGCGGCGAGCGCAATTCGCTCTTGCTCACCCGACCTCCCCATCGCTACGCGACAGGGAGGAGTGATCGCGCTTTGTACCTCCTCCCTGTGCCGAAGGTTGCCTGCCGGCGAGGCTGGGGAGGGGAACCATGAGCGTAGCGAAACGAAGTTCGGCGTAGCCAAATGGTGGTGGGGTCTCTTGCTGTCTTCCGATTATCGCCGCGAAATCAGGTTGTGCATGCGGCGGTTGGTGACCGCTCCCGGCACGCGGTTGAGCTTGATCAAACCTTCCGGCTCGCCCCACAGGTCGTAGGCGTCGGCCTTGGTCACCTTGGCCTTGACGATGTCGCCGGCCTTCAGGCCCGTGAAACCCTTCAGGAAGATATGGCCGTCGATTTCGGGCGCGTCGCCCCGGGTTCTAGCAATCGCCGTCCCATCATTGCGGATGTCGTCGACGATGGCGTCTTCGATGCGGCCGACCTTGTTGGCCAGCTTCTGCGCCGAAATGCGCGAAGCCACGGCCATGAAGCGCGCCAGGCGGTCCTGCTTGACTTCTTCGGGCACGTGATCGGGCAGCAGCTTGGCGGCCGCGCCTTCGACGTTTTCGTAGGCAAAGGCGCCGACGCGGTCGATCTGCGCCGCTTCCAGCCAGTCGAGCAACAGGTTGAAATCGGCTTCGGTCTCGCCCGGGAAACCAACGACGAAGGTCGAGCGCAAGGTGAGGTCCGGGCAGACTTCGCGCCACGATTCGATGCGTTGCAACGTCTTGTCCTGGTTGCCTGGCCTCTTCATCAGTTTGAGGATCTTCGGGCTGGCGTGCTGGAACGGGATGTCCAGATAGGGCAGGATCTTGCCTTCGGCCATCAGCGGAATGACGGCGTTCACGTGCGGGTACGGATAGACGTAGTGCATGCGCGCCCACACACCCAGTTCGCCCAAGCCGCGCGCCAGGTCTTCGAACGAGGCGTCCCAGTTCTGGCCGCGCCATTCGCTTTGAGCGTACTTGATATCGAGCCCGTAGGCCGAGGTATCCTGGCTGACGACCAGCAGTTCCTTGACGCCCGACTTGGCGAGCGTTTCGGCTTCGCGCAGGACTTCGGCGATAGGGCGCGAGGCCAGGTCGCCGCGCAAGGACGGGATGATGCAGAAGGAACAGCGGTGATCGCAGCCTTCGGAAATCTTGAGATAGGCGTAGTGCTTTGGTGTCAGGCGAACGCCGGGGCCGTCTTCCGGGACCAGAGGGCGAAATGGATCGGGCTTGGGCGGGACGATGTTGTGGACCGCGTCCATGACGGCTTCGTACTGATGTGCGCCTGTGACTGCGGCGACGTTTGGAAAGCGCGAGCGGATCAGGTCCTCTTCGCCGCCCATGCAGCCGGTGACGACGACCTTGCCGTTCTTGGCCAGGGCCTCGCCGATGGCGTTCAGGCTTTCTTCCTTGGCCGAGTCGAGGAATCCGCAGGTATTGACGACGACGACATCAGCGCCCTCGTAATCGGCGGCCGTGCTGTAGCCCTCCCCGCGCAG
>CAMLLA010000012.1 GCA_946480525.1 uncultured Asticcacaulis sp.
GCTCTAAATTGTTGTTTTGTCGCGATATCCGGCCAAAAACCCTGTACACTTTTTGGCATATCGCTCCAGCAGGGGAACAGACATGCGGAATATCGCTTTGAACATTGTGGCGCTCGGCAGCCTTGCCGCCGGACCTTCGTTTGCGGAAGGGTTGCAAGGCCTGTGGAAAACGGCCAGTGGCGAGACGGCCGAGATCGCGGCGTGTCCGCAGAGTTACTGCGTTACCCTCAAGACCGGGCGTTTCGCCGGCAGGATGATCGGTCACTTCAAGCCCGCCAATAACAGGTTCGAAGGCCAGATCACCGACCCATCGAACGACAAGACCTATGATGGACATGCCACGGTCGTCGGCAACAGGCTGAACCTGTCCGGCTGCGTGATGAAGGTGTTGTGCAAGACGCAGGTCTGGACGCGGTTGCCGGCGAAATCGTAGAGGATGCTCCGAAAAGTGGAAACCGGTTTTTCCGACAAGGCATGCGACCAATAAGGAAGCTAGACCTCGCTGTGTTCCTTCAAACGCAGCAAAGTCTGGCGCGCGGTCGTCAGGTCTGTGACTTCGCGAGCGGCGCCGTCCGTGTTTCGATCCCCATCAGAATATTGCGGACGACCTCTTCCGGACAGTCATCGCCGCAGATGGAAATGACGGGCTCGTCGGCCCCGGGCGGTTCAAAGGTCTGGAGCTGGCTGTCGAGCAGTCCCGCCGGCATATAGTGGTTTTGCCGCGCCGCCATCCGGCCGGCAATGGTCGCCCTGTTCAGTTGCGGATACACGAAGAGCAATGGTGGCAGCGACATGCCGACCAGGTAGTCGCGATAGGTGCGGCGGAGCGCCGAACAGGACACCACGCAGGCCGGTTGACCCGGGGCATTGATGACCTCGGCGATTCGTCCAAGCCACGGCCAGCGGTCATCGTCGCTGAGCGGTATGCCGGCGCGCATCTTGGCGACGCTTTCCGGTGAATGCAGGTCGTCCCCCTCATGGAAGCGGCATCCCAGCTGTTCCGCCAGCAGCGAACCGATCGTCGTCTTGCCGGTACCGCTGACACCCATCACGACCAGGGCCAGCGATGTGGGCGATTGCGCGGGATTGGGTATGCCGTATGGTCTTCCGGAGGTGGGCATAAAGCTTCCGATGATCAGAGAAAAAAAGACGTTCCCGACACCCAGGGATGAGGTGAAAATCGGGAACGCAAGGTCAGGCAGGTCGTCGGTTGCGGTAACCGACGCCAGTTGGCCTTGCGGACGGGACGTGAGGCGCTCATCCGCAAGGGCTGGAGGAATGTGATTAGAAGTTGAAGCGCATGCCGACGCGGTACATGCGGCCCAGCATGTCGTAGAGCATCGGGTTGGCGTAGCTCAGGCCATTGGTCTGAGGCAGCGGTGTCGGCGACTTGTCGGTAAGGTTGTCGATCTTGAAATAGGCCGTGACCTTTTCCGAGATGTCGTAGGTGCCGCCAAAGTCGATATAGGTCGCGCCCTTCATCTGGTTATAGTTGATCGTTGGATGCTGGACGGTCGCGACCGGGCAACCGGTCTGGCATTCGATGAACTCGTTGCTGAACACGCCGTCCGAGAAGCCGCGCTCGGTCAGGGTCAGGGAGAGCTTGCCGACCTCCCAGGTCTGGTTGATCAGGTACTTCCAGTCCGGCGTGCTGCCGGTATTGTTGCCGGCGCCTTCGGACGGAATGGTGCCGACGATGCCCGGATCGGTCAGGAAGGAGATGGTATGGGTGGCCAGCGCCCGCACCGTCAGCTTGCCCGGCAGCCCGATGCGCTTGAGATCGGTGCGGTAGGCCGCCTCGATGTCAAAGCCCTTGGTGTGCAGCGAGGCCAGGTTGAAGGCCTGCAGCTTGATGAAGTTGGTGTTCGGCACCGTAGAGGTCAGCAGCATGGCGGCGCACAGTTCCTGGTTGCCGGCGACACAGAGGTCGACTTCCTGCTGGCCGGACAGGGTCGAGATGACGTCGTCGACCTTGATGTCATAATAGTCGAGCGAGACGCTGAAGGCCGGCGCCCAGGTCGGTTGCGACAGGACGATGCCGATTTCCGAGCTGCGGGCGATTTCCGGACGCAGGTTCGGATTGCCCAGGGTCTGCTCCAGGACCGTGATCGAGCCGCCGTTGTAGTTGACGATATTGTTGCGGATCACCGGCGCCGAGAACAGTTCGGACAGGTTCGGAGCGCGGGCGTCGCGCGACGTCACCGCCCGCAGCCGCAAACCGTCGATGCCGGTCTTCCATGAGCCGCCGATCTTCCAGGTATCGACGTCGCCGGCGGTCGAATAGGTCGTCTTGCGGCCGGCGATGTTGATGTTGGCGGTGCCGAGCGTGGGCGAATCGAGGACCGGGACGTTGAACTCGACATAGCCCTCGCCGACGCTGTAGGACCCGTTGCCGTTATGATAGTTGCCGGCGTACCAGTTATTGCCGGTGACCGTATTCATCAGCGGGTCGGCTGGATATTCCGGCGAATTGGTCGCGCCGTTGTTGATACCGTTGCCGTAAGGATCGGCTGTGACGCGGTACCATTCGCGGCGGAACTCGACGCCGGTGGCGATCGAGACGGGACCGGCCCACGATGAGAAGGGCGCGCCCGAGACGTTGACGCTGAACAGATCCTGCGTCTGGCGCCAGTGGGCCTGGGGGCCGTTGGCGGGCAGGACGTAGGCCAGGGCGCCATCGGACGGCTTGACGTCGCCGATGATGTTGAGCGGCTGACAACCCGAAGCCTGGGCGATGATGCTGCGGCAAATGGGGATGCCGCCCGGTCCCGCGATGGCGTCGATGGCGGCATTGTAGCGCGGCGTCAGCGTGATGTCATGGACGTAGAGGTCGGTGGTGCTTTCGCCGTGTTCCGCATAGGCGTTGTAGGTCCACTCCGTGCCGCCGAATTCGAAGCGGCCGTCAGCGCCGACGACGAAGCGCAGCGATTTGCGGGTCGGATGCACGTTGATGTCGCGCGGGAAGTTGGCATTGGACGTGCCGAACTGGAAGCTGGTGATGTTGTTGTTGGCGCAGGCCGTCTTGATCGACTGCGGCAGGAAGACGTTGTCGCACTGGATGGTCAGGTTGGCGTTTTTCGCCGCGCCGGGGTTCGGCGTGTTGATCGATGCGACGCGCGCGGCATTGGCCGTGAAATATATCTCGTTATTGTCGTCGAGATCATAGCCGATGCGCGTATAGGCGACGGTGCGGTCCAGAGGCATGGCCAGGGTCGTGCCGTTGGCGACATTGCCGCTTAGGTCGCCGCCGACGCAGAAGGGCGTGATGCAATTGGTGACCGCGCCCGTGCCGGTCGGTACTCCATTGGAGCCGTACTGGAACTGGAAGGGCTGGCCATTCGGACCGAAGGCTGTGCCCTGCAGCGGGCCTGAGGTGATCAGGCCGTGCTTGGCGTACTGGAACTGCTGCGCCTGCTCGATATAGTACATCTGCGGCTTGCCATCATTGGTCTGGGCGATCGGGCGGACCTGGAAGGCTGGGGCAACGAACCAGTCGCGGCCGTTGGGACCGGGACCTGCGCCAAAGCGGTTGGTGGGAATGCCGTCGTCGTGACCCTGTTCGCCGCTGACCTGGACGTGCAGGCGGTCGTTCAGGAAGCTGTCGCCCCAGGCGGCCTGGACGACGTAGTTCTTGTCGTCGTCATAATTGGTCACGCCGGCTTCGACATTGGCCTTGAAACCCTTGAAGCGCGTGTCGGTGACGAAGTTGACCACGCCGCCGATGGCGTCGGAGCCATAGGAGGCCGAGGCGCCCCCCGTGACGACATCGACGCGCTTGATCAGAAGTTGCGGGAACATGCTGATGTCGGTGACACCCGACACGTTGGCGGCGACGACGCGCTGGCCGTCGAGCAGGGTCAGGGTGCGCAAGGGGCCAAGGCCTCGCATGCTGAACGAGCTGAGGCCCTGGATGCCCGAGCTGGTCGACGACACCGAGGTCTGGCGCCCGGTCGAGCCCTGGAGCGACGGCAGTTCGGCGATGGCGTTGAAGATGTTGGGCTTGGCCGACTTTTCCAGTTCCTCGACCGTCAGGCTTTGCGTCGGGGTTGGCTGGGTGAAGCCGCGCGTCGTGATGCGCGAGCCGGTGACCACAACGACTGATGTGTCTTCGTTCGCGGTGTCTGGTGCGGCGTCCGGCGCGGTTTCCTGTGCGACGGCGATGGAGCAGGCGCCCATCAGTGCGACGATCGAAGCCGTGCCGATAATGAGTCTCTTGGTTGTCCTTGGCATATGTTCTTCCCGTTTTTCGTAGCGTGCGTATGACAGCGCTAACATTATGATTGCGCGCCGATCTGCATTTGTCCGACATTATGTGGCGCGACTAGCTAAAAAACATAAAGCTAATCAATAAGATGTCAGCAAAATATGGTTCTTGCGGCGAGCGTATCAGTTTTGCAGTCTGGAAATTATGACAGCGCTAACATCATGAAACGCCGTTATTCCCGCCGTCAGTGGTGGTGAAATCCATTACAATTGTCAAGCGACTTTGTAATTGGCATGGCCAGTCTATGTCACGTGCTTTGGCGTGCCTTAAGCGCAAATCCTAAATCTACATGGGGTTTGGCGATTGAGCGCCCTTCCAGCAGGGCCATCAGCATATTGGCCGATTGCACGCCGATTTCATAACGCGGCGTGGCGACGGATGTCAGCGCTGGCACGACGCAGGCTGAGGACGGAACATCATTGAAGCCGCCGATCGCCAGTTGAGATGGGACCTGGATTCCCTGACGCTGACATTCGAAAAGCCCACCCTGCGCCAGGTCGTCATTGCAGAAAAAGACCGCGTCGGTGTCCGGCGCCTGACGCAGCAAACGGTTGAGCAGGGTTCCACCCAGTTCAGTCGACGAGGGATCGGGCACCAGCAGTTCGCGGTGCGACTGATAAAGACCGGCCCTGACCAGTGTGTCCCGATAGCCCCGGCTGCGCGCCAGGGTGCGCGAATCCATCTGCGAACCAATGAAAGCGATTCGCTTCCGGCCCGAGGCGACAAGGTGTTCGGTCATGGCTTCCGCTGCGGCTTCCTGGGAGAAGCCCACGCTGAACAGGCCATCCTGGTCGGACAGCTCCATCATGTGAACGACGGGAACCTTGAGCTGTTCGATCAGCCTGCGCGTCGATTCGCGATAGTTCAGCCCGGTGAGCAGGATGCCGTCGGGATCGAAGGACAGATAGGCCCGTACCAGCGCATCCTCTTCTTCCGAAGAATAGTTGGTGACCCCCAGAAGCATGTGATAGCCCTTGGAACGCAACACCTTTTCAATGCCGTCCAGCGTTTCGACGAACACCATGTTGCGTAAAGAAGGCACCAGGACGACGATGTTCATCGACCGCGCCGACGCCAGGGCGCTTGCGGCCCGGTTCGAGACGTAGCCCATGTCGTAGGCGATGCGCTGGATGCGTTCACGCACCTCCGGCGCGACCTTTCCGGGCTGGCGGAAGGAACGCGACACGGTAATGGTCGAGACGCCCGCCCGCTCCGCCACGTCCTCGAGCGTAATGCGTCCTGTGCTGGAAGCCCGGGCCTTGGGACCTGTCGCGCTCTTGATCAAACTTCACTCCGCCGCCGAGGTCACGGTCTTAAGGATAGCGCTGCCAGAGCAAGGACTCTTTGAGTGCCGAATCCACCCCTGTCGATTCGGCGCGCGAACAGGTATGAAACGTGATTTAGAATCCCAAATAATGGTCCCTGTCAATTCATTGCGTATATACCGGGACCGCGACGTTCTACTGAATAACCCGTCAAGTCGAATATCGTATACTCAGTGTAATCAGGTCTGGCTGGATCAGGCTACGTCTGCGACCCTTGAAAGAAACCGATCACGACCTTCTTCGTTGAATTGGTATAACCACGGTTTCCATTCTCCGAGTTTTATGTTAGCGCTGTCATCAACGGTAAAAATGGGAGATATCAATGCGTGTGCTGCTAACCGCCACCGTGTGCGCGTTTCTGTCCGTCGTCTTATCGGCAGGCGCTGTCGCCGCGCCGGCTATGAAAACCCTGTCCAAATCGGCCTATGAGGTCATGCCCGACGACCCGCGCGCCGTCCGCGTCCAGGCGAAGGGCGACGGCGTCGCCGATGACACAGCTGCCATCCAGGCGGCGCTCGACCAAGCCAAGGGCGGCGGCATTGTCTTCCTGCCATCCGGCCGCTACCGGCTGACCGGCAGTCTCAATGTCTGGCCGGCGGTGCGCATCTTCGGCGTCGGCCCTACGCGACCGGTCTTCGTCCTGGCCGACAATACGCCGGGTTTCCAGACCGGTGTCGCCTCGATGATCGTCTTTACCGGCGACGACCAGTACAATGTCGGCAAGGTGCCGGTGCCGGTCGCAAGCTTCGTGCCCTATAGCGAGACCATACGCGACGCCAATTCCTCTACCTTCTATTCGGCGATGAGCAATGTCGATTTCGAGATCGGCAAAGGCAACGCGGCCGCGACGGCCGTGCGTTTCCGCATGGCGCAGCACGCCTTCCTGAGCCATATCGATTTTCATCTCGGCTCGGCGCTTGCCGGCATCTACCAGGCCGGCAACGAAGGCGACAATCTGCGCTTTTTCGGCGGGCGTTATGGCATCCTGACCGAAAAGACCTCGCCGGCCTGGCAATATACCCTGCTCGATTCCGAATTCGACGGCCAGTCGGAGGCGGCCATCCGCGAGCACGAAGTCGATTTGACCCTGGTCAACGTGACCATCCGCAATACGAAAACCGGCATCGAAATCGACGAAGGCTATAGCGACTCACTGTGGGGCAAGGATGTCCGTTTCGAGAATCTGTCGAATGCCGCGGTCGTCATCAGCAATGAAGACAGCGTCTTCACCCAGGTCGGCTTCGACAATGCCCAGGCGAAAGGCGTGCCGGTCTTCGCGAAGTTCCGCGACAGTGGCAAGACAGTAGCTGGCAAAGGGCCTGCCTATGCAGTCAAGTCGTTTACCTATGGCCTGACCCTCCCTGCGCTCGGCGCCATGGGCGCGTTTGAAACCCGTATGGACGCCACGGCCATAGCCAAACTGCCGGCCGCGCGTCCGGCGGCGCTCAAGCACCTGCCGCCGGTCAGGCAATGGAAGAACGCCCATGATCTGGGCGCCAAGGGGGACGGCGTCACTGATGATACGGCTGCGCTGCAGGGCGCCATCGACACAAACCGCGTCGTCTACCTGCCGGCGGGGCATTACCGGGTATCCGACACATTGCGCCTCAAGCCGGACAGCGTACTGATCGCGCTCCACCCCAGCCTGACGCATATCTTCCTTGAGGACAGCACGCCGAACTATCTCGGCGTAGGCGGTCCAAAGGCGTTGCTGGAAAGCGCCCAGGGCGGCAATGCCATATTGTTCGGGTTCGGCCTCTATACCGGCGCCTACAATCCGCGCGCCGCCGCCCTCATCTGGAAGGCGGGCAAGGACTCGATGGTCAGCGACGTCAAGATCCAGGGCGGAGGCGGGACGCGCCTGGCCAATGGCAAGCGCATGGACATGTCGGACCCGAAGAACCGCTGGGATGGCCAGTACCCCAGCATCTGGGTCAAGGACGGCGGTGGCGGCACCTTTATGTCGGTGTGGACGCCCAACACCTTCTCGCAGGCGGGGCTCTATGTCACCAACACGAAGACACCGGGTTACGTCTACCAGATGTCGGCCGAACACCACGTCCGCGCCGAGATCGTGCTCGACGGCGTTGAAAACTGGGAGTTCCTCGCGCCGCAGACCGAGCAGGAGGTACGCGATGGCCTTGACGCCCTGTCGACTGAGATCCGCAATTCGCGCAATATCCTGTTCGCCAACTATCACGGCTATCGCGTGACGCGGTCGCTCAAGCCCGCCTATGCCGCGGTCAAGCTCTACAACGCTTCCGACATCCGCTTCCGCAATGTCCACGTCAACGCCGAAAGCGGCTATGCGACCTGCGACGGCGCGGGCTGCACGACCTATCTGCGCGCTTCGAAGTTTCCGTTCGAAAATGCGATTGTCGATGTCACCAGCGGGGCTGAGGTGCGCGAACGTGAGTTCGCCGTGCTGGATGTGCCCGCGACGCCCAAGATGGTGACACCAGACACCTCGGCGGTCAAAAAGCTTCAGGACGGCTTCTATTCGATCTCAGGGGCAGCGGTCGCACCCGACGGCACGTTGTATTTCGTCGAGCGCCAGTTCCACCGCATCTATGGCTGGTCGGCGAAATCCGGCCTGTCGATCGTCCGTGATGCGCCGCTCGATCCGGTTAACCTGGCCGTGGCGAAGAACGGCGACCTGCTGGTCCTGTCGTCGGAAGGTCCAGCCGCCAGTGTTTACAGCTTCGACCCGAAGATTCCCGGTTTTGATCTTGCGATGATTGCGCCGACGCCTGTGGCCGCGCGCAAGGATGCCCGGACGCTCCTGCCCGGCAATTTCTGGAACAATGGCGAATTCCGCGACCAGCTCGACCCGAAGACCCTGCGTTTTACCACCCTGGCCGAACTGTTTGCAAAGGACGTCCAGACGGCCAAGACGCACGAATATGTCTCACCGGACGGCAGCCTCGTTCTGCCGGCGTTTCGGGTCCTGCAGCAAGGGCCGGCCAACCACATCGGCTGGCGCTGGTCGGATACACTGCAAACCTATGGCTTTACCGGGGGCAGGATCGGCGAGCGCGTCGTCTTCACCAATGGCTCGGAGAACGAGACCTATAGCGGCGTAGTGGGCGAAGGCGGTGCGATCCGGGACCTCAAGGTCATCGCCAACCGTGGCGGCGAAAGCGCGGCTCTGGGGCCGGATGGCAGGCTTTATGTCGCCAACGGCCAGGTCTTTGTCTACGACGCCGAGGGCCGCGAGGTCGGGCGGATCGATACGCCGGAACGGCCGCTGCAACTGATCTTCGGTGGCGAGGACTTCCGCACCTTGTTCATCCTCAGCCACCATGGGCTTTACTCGACAAGGCCTTAAGGCATGTACTGCCCGCCGTTGATGTGAATGATCTGGCCGGTGATGTAACGGCTCATCTGCTCGGAGGCGAGGTAAAGGATCGTGCCGGTGCAGTCGTCAGGCGTGCCGACGCGCTTGAGTTGGGTGGCGTTCTTCATCGCTTCCATGCGGTCGGCAGGCGTCGCCGCATGGAAGGCGGTCTCGATCACACCGGGTGCGATGGCATTGACCCGGATGCCGCGCCCGGCCAGGTCGCGCGCCATGTGCTTGGTCAGGTTATGGATATAGGCCTTTGCACAGGCGTAGTGGCCTGAGCCGGGGCCGCCGCCGTCATTGCCGGCGATCGAGCCGACATTGATGATGGTGCCGCCGCCCTGCGCCTCGATCAGCGGCACGGCGGCCTGAGAGGCATTGATGACCGAACGCACGTTCAGGTTCATGACGGTGTCGTAGAGCGCGTCGTCGATCTCCATGAACGGACGGCGTCCGCACAGTGAGCCAGCGTTGTTGACCAGGATGTCGAGCTTGCCCAGAGCCTCGGCGGCCTTTGCGACCATTGGAGACGCCGTCTTCGGATCAGTCAGGTCGGCCTGGATCAATACAGCCTTGCCGCCCAGTGCAGTGATGGCGGCGGCGACCTCACGGGCACCCTCTTCATTGGCGCTATAGTGCACGGCGACGGTCGCGCCATGTCTGGCAAAACCGATCGCCGCGGCGGCACCAATACCGGAGGAGGCGCCGGTGACGAGCACGGCCTTGTCTTTGAGATCGGTAAGCATGTAGGTCCTTAGTTTATAGGAATGACGATGAGCGACAGCTTCCTGCCATCGGTGAGCAATCCGGACTGAACGAGCAGACGTGTATTGTCAGCGCTGAAGCTCGGGTGCAAGTGGTCGGGCTTCATCCAGTGACCTGTCGACAGCAGCTTGCGCTCGCCGTTTGAACGGTCGATCAGATAGAGGTCGCCGTTGAAGGTGTCGCCGGCGGCAAGGCGGCCGTCGTATGTCACGCCATTGTGCCAGAAGCTGCGGGCCTTGGAGGTAAAGGGCACCTGGCCGAGATTTTCGACCTCACCGGTGCGCAAATTGACGACCATGATGCCTGTTGGCCGCTGCGCCAGCTTGGCCGTATGGCCCAGCAGATTGAAGATGACGTGGTCGGCATCGGCGAACTGTTCGTGCGTCACCCAGTCGTCGGGCGATTCCTTGAAGACTTCGCGATTGCCGGTGCCGTCGGCATTGACGATCCACATGCGCTGCGGCGCGTCGCCGCCGGTTTCCCAGCAATAAAGAATTTCCCCCGGCTTGAACGGATTGGCCTGGACGTGGCCCATGCGGAATTCGGATTTGACCACGGTCTGTGTCTTGCCGGTGGCGATGTCCATGGCCAGGATGCCGCCTGGCACCTGCGGCACGGGTCCGCCCTGCGGTCGTGGCGGCGCCTTTTCCTGGTCGAAGCCGAAATAGGCGGTCTTTTCATCGGCATCGAGCGTAAAGCCGCCAGCATTGATAAAGCCCGCCGGCAAGACGCCGTGGCTGGTCTCATAGCCTGAGACCTTGAGTTTGCCGGCCTTTGAATCCGCCAGCAATGCTGTGAGGTCGATCGACTTGAGCTCCTGCATCTCGCCTTTACGCAGATAGAAGACCCTGTTTGACAGCCGCGCCACATTGATCGAGCCGATATCGACGCCTGGGCCATCGGTCAGCTGCACGATGTCGCCGGTGGTTTCATTGACGGCGAAGATCTGCGGCGACCCGGCGCGTTCTCCCGAGCGGAAGATGATGTTCACGCCGTCCTTCGCCCACTGAGGGTGGGTGGGATAGATCTTGGCGTCGCCAACGGCGCCCGAGGTCAGCAGCGTCAGCGGCCGGTTGGTGACGGCATCTGGAATGATGCGCTTTTCGGAAGGATAGCGTTTGCCGACTTCGGCCAGGGCGGGCGTGGCCAAAACGGTGAGGGCGGCAACCGCCAGCAGGAAATGGGCGCGCATGTCTTACTCCTTGGCCTTGAGGGTTGCCGTTCCGCTCTTGATGCCTTCACCCGCGACAGTCACGCGGATATCGCCATTCTTCCCGGTGGCTCGCACCATGACAAGCGCGCGGCCGTTCCAGGCATTGCGGGTCGGCGATGAGAACACGGTATGATCGGTTGGCGATCCATTGTCGAACGCCGCCAGCTGTCCCGCGCCTTCGACCGATACGGTCAGCTTGTTGGCGGCGTCAGGGACGCGCACACCCTTGGCGTCGACGACCTGAACGCGGACAAAGCCGACAGTGTCGAAGCCGGGCGCCAGGGTCTTCTGCTCGGCTTCAAGGCGCACGGCGGCGGCTGGGCCTGCGGTTTTCAGCTCGTCCTCGGTCACCATCTTGCCGGCCGCGTCATAACCGACGACACGGATCGTCCCGGGAGAGAAGGGCACATCGTACTTGATGGCGCTGTCGTCGGCATTCCTCGGCTTCTTGCCCAGAGACTTGCCGTTGAGAAACAGTTCGACCTCAGGCGTATTGGCGACGATCTCGACCTTTTCGGTGTGCGGCGTCTGGTCTGTCGGCGTCCAGTCGTTGAGTACGCCGGGGCCTTTGGGCTGGGGCATGGCGATGCCGACCATGGTCGGCAGTTCGGATGTGTCGATGACCTCGGTGACGCGGCGGCCAATCTTGGCCACGGGCGTTTCGGCCCACCAGGATGCGCGCTCCCAGCCGATCGGCTTGACGGCGTCGGTGCGGTCAACCAGGCCGGACGGGTTGGAGATGAACGGCCAGCCGGCGCGGTCGGCCTCGCCGAGATAGTCGGCACCGGTCCACAGGAACATGCCGGCATAGGGGGCATAATCGCGCACCGGCAGCCAGTTGGAGCGGTTCTTGCCGTTCTCGGTGCCGATGATCTTACGCGTTGGCTTGTCCTTATGGGCCTGGGTCAGCTCGTTTTCGCGATAGTTCTGGCCGACGACGTCGAGCATGTCGGCCAGGCCGTTCTTATAGTCGCCGGAGGTATTGGGCCGGAACAGTGCCATGGTCACAGGCCGTGACGGGTCTTCGGTATTGAAGATGGGCTTGAGGCGCGCGATGATCGACTTGGCGACGACAGGGTAGGGGGTGTCGTGAATCTCGTTGCCGATCGACCAGATGACGACCGACGGGTGGTTGCGGTCGCGCTTGACGAAGTCCCGCGCATCGATCGACGACCAGTCGGTGAAGAACAGGTGGTAGTCGTACGGGTTCTTGGCGACCGTCCACATGTCGAAGGCTTCGTTCATGACGACGATGCCCAGCTTGTCGCACAGGTCGAGGAATTCCGGTGAGAAAGGATGGTGGGCGGTGCGGATGGCATTGACGCCCAGGGCCTGCAGGCCTTTCAGGCGGCGCTCATAGAAGCTCAAAGGTACGGCCATACCAAATGCTCCGCCGTCGGCGTGGATGGCGGTGCCCTTCAGCTTGACGTTCTTGCCATTGATCCAGAAGCCGGTGTCGGCGCGGAATTCGATCTGGCGCACGCCGAAGGCCGCTGTGTCGGTTTCAAGCGTTTCGCCCGTATCTGCCACCACCTTCAGGCTGGCCGTATACATATTGCCCTGGCCGATATCCCAGAGCTTCGGATTGTTGAGGACGCCCTCCGCTGACAGCTTGATCGGCCGTCCCGCAGGCAGGGTGAGGGGCGCGCCCTTGAAGGTTCCGGCGGGCTTGCCGTCTGGTCCGGTCAGGGTGACTTCGAGGCGGGCGGCGCGGTCCGACGTCGTGCGGTTGATGATGGCGCTTTCGACCTTCACTGTGGCGCTGCTGGCGTCGATATTCGGTGTGGTGACATAGGTGCCATGACCGTCGACATGGATGTCGCCTGTGACGATCAGGCGGACGTGGCGATAGATGCCGCCGCCGGCGTACCAGCGTGAGGCTGGCTGTGCGGTGGTATCGGCGCGCACCGAGATGACGTTTTGACCGTCCCATTTCAGATGGTCGGTGATCTCGTAGCGCACGCTGGAATAGCCGTTGGGGCGGTGGCCGACGTGCATGCCGTTGATCCACACGCCGCCGCGATCCATGATGCCGTCCAGCTCGATAAAGACGCGCTTGCCTTTGTCTGCGGCCGGCAGGGTAAAGCTCTTGCGGTACCAGGCGACGCCGGTCGGAAGCCAGCCGCCTGAGCCCGTGGCGGGGGCGTGCGGATCGAACGGTCCGGCAATCGCCCAATCGTGGGGCAGGTTGATTGTCTGCCAGTCGGCGGCGGGTTCAGCGACCTGTTCAGCGCCGGCAATGTCGCCCTTGGCGAAGACCCAGTCCGCATCGAAGTTGCGCATTTCGCCGGCCGTTGCCGGCAGCGTGACCAGAAACGCGGCCATTCCGGCAATAGAAACGGCTATCCTGTAACGAGATTTCATATGCCACCCTGCTGCCTGTGCTTGTCATTGAAGCGTCACGCCTTGGTTTGTCGGCTGGCGGCGCCTGTTTGCTCATGAGTAAAAATCATTACCGATCATGTCAACTGTTAGTTTTTCGGCCTGTAATCGGTATCATTTGTGAATTTGCGACCTATTGTCGGACAAAGTAAGCATTTTGCGTCAATGTCGATCAAAAGGTTGCAAGTTTGGCGTATCGCTGTCATAACAATTTAATTGTACGATATTTGCCTGTAATCAAGCGGCTGGCTGTTCCGAAGTTTGTCTATATCGTTCCATTATCGGGACGATTTCTCGCCGATTTGAGCCTGTCTGAGTTCTTACTCCCCGTTGGAACTCACCACTGGCCGTCCCTCCCAGAGACGAGAGGGACGGTCCTTTTTCCAAGCGCCGTGGATACCCGATCCGCGCGCGAGAGGAGACGAGAATGCGACGCGAACCGTTCATATCCCTGGCGCTTGCCGTCCTGCTCGGCGCCGCTTCCGCTAGCGCCGGCCCTCTGCCCGATGCAGGGGCTGTCCAGGCCGCCGCGGCGGACACTATTCCCGACCGGGAAGAGGTTTTGCGTATCGTCAAGCGTTCCGCGTCCGCCGAGGTCGCCCGCCTGAAGAGCATCGAAGACGGTCCGGCGCCTCGCCGCCGTGGCGTCAGCACCAACTGGATCGCGGCGACCTTCTTTGTCGGCGCCATGAAGCTGACCGAGGTGGCCGATGCGCCCGATGTGCTTGCCTATAGTCTTGCGACCGCGCGCCGATACAACTACGCCCACCAGGGCGACGGCGCGCCCGTCCACCTGATCAATGCCGACGATCAGGCGATTGGCGATCTTTATCAGGCGATATATCTGCACACCGGTTCGCCCGGCACGCTTTTGCCCCTGAAGCAGCGCCTCGACTACACCGTCCCTTACCTGACCCTCACACCCCAACCGAAAAAGCTGGTCTGGTGGTGGTGCGACAGCCTGTTCATGGCGCCGCCGGTCATGGCGCGCATGTCGGCCATCACGGGAGATCCCAAATATATCCAGGCCATGGACGTCCAGTGGTGGCGCACCTATGAGCGCCTCTACGACAAAGAGCAGCACCTCTATGCCCGCGACGAGCGCTTCATCGCGCGCCGCTCGCCTAACGGCAAGAAGATCTTCTGGGCGCGCGGAGAAGGCTGGGTGCTGGCCGGGCTTGCCCGCGTGCTGGAGGTCATGCCGAAGGACTTCCCGACCCGGCCGCGTTATGTCGCCCTCTATCGCGACATGGCCGAAAAGATCGTATCGCTGCAACATGCCGACGGCCTGTGGCGCGCCAGCCTGCTCGATCCGGACGCTTTCCCGGAGCCGGAAACCTCGGGCACGGCGTTTTATACCTACGCCCTGGCCTTCGGCATCAATCACGGCATTCTGGAACGGGAGAAATATCTGCCGCACGTGCTGAAGGGCTGGGCGGGACTGAACCGGTACGTCCTGCCTGACGGCATACTGGGCCAGGTGCAGTCGGCGGGCGACCAGCCGGTGCCGACCAGGCGCGAGACGACGGCGCTCTATGCCAGCGGAGGATTTATCCTTGCCGGTCTTGAAGTCGCCAACCTCAGCCGGCCTGTGACGGCCCTGCCGATCCGGCTGCCGGCGCCGGCAAAGCTCGACTACCACGCCAGCGACATTATCGTCTTACCCGCGCCCACGAATGCGACGCCCGAGCAGATGAAGGAATATAATCGCCGCGAGGCGGAGCGCCAGGCGGTCAAGGACCTGGCCTTTGATCCGATCGTCGACGACCCGGGCTATACGTCGCCGCTGGCGCGGGAATAGGGCGCCCGACCTTTAGTTTCTAAGGCTGGCAAGAACCTGACGATGGGTCGGCATGGCGTTGACCGTATGGGTAACGGCCCGTTGCAACGACGCCAGTTTCTGTTCGACGTCCTCAGGCTCATGCAGGTCGGCCAGCGAGTCGTAGCCTGTGGGCACGACATTCTGTCCCACCATCACCGAGAACCAGCTGGCCGGCTGGAACAGTTCCCCGGGCGACAGGACGATGCGTGAACTGGAGCGGAAATGGTCCATCTTGTACGACAGGCTGTCGGGCACGCTCATATGTTTGCCATACCGCCAGAACTCGGAGTCCTCGCGGTCCGTCGCCTTGTAATGCAGGATGATGAAGTCGCGGATGGATTCGTACTGGTTGGCCATGGCGCGGTTGTACTGTGCAATCAGCAGCGGATCGAAAGTCCGGTCCGGCCAAAAGTCGAGCAGCTTCACCAGACCCGAATGGATAAGATGGATGCTGGTGGATTCAAGCGGCTCGAGAAAGCCCGACGACAAGCCGATGGCCACGACATTACGGTTCCAGCTCAGCTTGCGCCGTCCGGTCTGGAAGCGCAGGAACTTCGGTTCGGCCAGCGGTTTTTGATCGAGCGTCCGGAGCAGCAGGTCGCCGGCCTCATCGTCGCCCATATAACCGGATGAGAAGACGTGGCCGTTGCCGATGCGGTGCTGAAGCGGGATGCGCCACTGCCAGCCGGCCGTATGGGCGGTCGAGCGGGTATAGGGCGATATGCTCTCGGCGCTTTCGCTGGGGACGAAGGCGGCGCGATCGCACGGCAGGCAAGCGCTCCAGTCCTCATAACCGCTGTTCAGCGTCTTCTCGATCAGCAGGCCCGCCTGGCCGGAACAATCGATGAAGAACTCGCCCGTGACCGTCTGGCCGTCTTCGAGATGCAGGTCGGTGACGTGGCCGGTCTCGCCATCCTGGCCGACCTTGCCGATCTTGCCTTCGACCCGGCGCACGCC
Organism: uncultured Asticcacaulis sp.; assembly: GCA_946480525.1. The sequence continues at coordinate 16,069 of CAMLLA010000012.1, forward strand.
GCGCGCTTCGGCGTGGCGGCGCAGGTAGGCGGCATAAAGACCGGCGTCGAAATGATAGGCATAGGCAAGCTCCGACAGCAGGGAGCCGTCGCGCGGCGGGATGGCGAAACGATCGTGTCTCGCCGCCATGGCATTCAGCGAATAGGTTTCGAAATTGTCCGTCCGGCCTTCCAGGCGGCGGCGTGTGAAATAGTGCTCGAAACCCGTACGCCCGATCGGGGTGCCGATATTGCCGAAGGGGTGGATATAGGTTGAGCCCAGCCGTCCCCAGTTGACGAATTCGATCCCCAGCTTGAACGTGGCCTGGGTGTTGGTGATAAAGTCGCGTTCGCGCACTTCCAAGAGGCGATTGAAGCGCCGGATGGCGGGAATGGTCGCTTCGCCGACGCCGATCGTGCCGATGGCATCGGACTCGACCAGCGTGATGTCGAACAGCTTTCCCCTGGATATCTGCGACAACAGGGCGGCGGTCATCCAGCCGGCCGTGCCGCCGCCGACAATCACCACCTGTCGCAGGTTCCGTCCCCCATGCCCCGGCTGCATTGGGCTTACCGCGCCAGGGAGGCTTCGAAATCGATCGGATCGATGATCAGCGGCGGGAAGCGGCCCTTCATCAATGTGCTGTCGATCGCTTCGCGGGCATAGGGCAGCAGGGCTTCCGGACACAGGGCGCCGACGATCCGGTCGAAGGCCGGACCGGACGTTTCGGCAATTTGGAAGATACCGGCCTGGATGACTTCGATCATGAAGGCGGTGCGTCCCGCGCTGGTCGCGACAACCGACATGGTCAGGACGACCTCGGTCAGATTGCCCGGCAGCGGTTCATTCTGGGTCTTCATGTCGACCTTGATCTGGGGCTGCCATTCCTGCGTAAAGATGGCGGCGCCGGATGGGGCCTGGAAAGACAGGTCCTTCAGATAGATCTGGCGGATGTGAAAGGGTCTGGACACGGAGATAACCTCAGGCGGTGATGGGGCCGTCGAGATCGAACACGGTCTCTCCGGGCTGGACGTAATCGAGTATCAAGTGAATGCGCGCCTGCGCGCCGTCATTGCGCACGGAGTGGGTGCGCCGGTTGTTTATCTCCCAAAGTTCGCCTTCGGGCATGTGGAACTTCAGCTGCCCGACGCAGAACTGGCTGGCGGGATTTGAGATAACGGGCAGGTGGATGCGATGGCAGCGCTTGAGCGACTCACCTTCGTCGATGTGCGGCTTGATTTCCGCGCCAGGGGGCAGGCGCGTCAGTATGGTGCGGATGAAATAGCCCGGACCATGCTGTTCGGCGACGCGGCGCTGGCGCAGGGTCTGGAGGTAGAACTGCCGGATATGCGCCATGACCGGCGCAAGCAGAGGCTCGAGCACCTTGTAGCTGGCGTGATGCGTCGGATTGGTATGGCGAAAGTCGGAATCGGCGATCAGCTTGATCGTCTGGGTGGCGGCATGGGCGCCGAACGCTTTTTGCCGGCTGCCGTCTTCATTCCAAGCGCTTTCGTCCAGCGCGGCGACGGCGAGCTTGAGTGCTGCAATATCGAACTGACCCAGCTTCTGGGCGTCATATGCGAAGTTCATTATAGCCACCGCGCCCCAGGGTGTTCATGCAAAGGCTACACATATGTAGGTACCAATGTCCATATAAATCATGACCTTTGCAGCGTCCTCAGGTCTCTGCGTCGAACCGGTAGCCGTACCCGGCGATGACCTTGCGGTCCATTTCGGCGACCAGGTCCCGGGTCTCCGGCGTGTAATAGGTTTGATAGGGACCGTGATGGCTGGTGTTCAGATTGGGTGTATTTCGCAGGAATCTGTGCACGCCTATGGTTTCGGCGGCGCCGAGACCGGACGCGATGGTCGGCAATTGCTGCCTGAGCGTCTCCATTTTCAGAATGGCCGGCGCGGGCGCCCCGGCATAGAGCCGCTCGTGCAGGAAGCTGTAGAATCCCAGCCCGCTGCCGGCTATGCCTGAAATGCAGTGTTTCGTCAGGTTGAGCCCGTAATTGACGAAGGTTTCCGGAAAGGCGTCGACGAGTTTTGCTACGCGGTCAGGATTGGACTCCAGTGTCGCCAGGTTGGTGATCGTCGTGGCGAAATCGCCGCTTCCGCCGTTGCTGCAGACGAGAAAGAGCGGATTGGGCCGGGCCTGTCCCTGCTGGAAATGGTACCACGAGACGTAGTAGGACCAGGGGTTACGCACCGTGCCTACGACCGGCAAGGTACGGAATGCTTCCGGCAACTGGCTGTAGGGAAGGTGATAGCCTATCCGACGTGCCGACGGGATGCAGGTCATCAGCATCTGGTTGACATAGGTCCCGCCTGATTTGTGCAGATGAAGGAAGACCAGGGTGTCGCAGACGATCACGGCCGCTCCACGAAACCGAGATCCTGCAGCCGGGTATAAAGCGGCGCCAGTTGCCTCTCGTATTTTTTCCAGGCGCCGACGCCCTGGCTGTTGATCGGATTGCGAACCTGAACGGCGCTGGCGGTGGAGACGCCACCCCTGGCTTCGTGCGGTTTCAGGCAGCCCTCTTCGAACGGCAGGCCGCATGCCGCCAGGAGACGGCGGATCTCATCGTCCGGACTCCGGATCAAGCCTTCCAGGGACATGTCGATCAGGCCGTCGCCGAGGCACGCCTTCCAGTGGCCCATCAGGTCGCGGAAGTGGCGGTAGTGTTCCGCCAGGTCTTCCTGCGCATAGGACCAGCCATAGGCGCCGGTGAACAGGACCTTGTAGCAGCCGAACAGGGCATCCATCGGATTGCGGTCGAGCGCGATAATGGCGGCGTCGGGAAAGGCAAGGCGGATCAGGCCGACATACTCGTGGTTCGATGGCAGCTTGTCGATGACGACGGCACTGCCGTCGTGGAGGAAGGCGGTTTCGCGTGTATAGGCTTCGGCGATCCGAAGCGGATCGAGGGCGGCGGCGGCTTCGATAATCTCGGGCGCAAGCCGCCGGGCGTCGGTTATGCCGCTCAGGCGGTGCGTCACGATACCGAAGGTCTTGAGTTCGCCCAGCGCCTGAACCTGGCTGTGCGCCGCCAGGATACGTTCAACCAGGGTCGTGCCCGATCGCGGCAGGCCGACGATAAAGATACGCCTGGGCCCGCTGCGTGGTCGGGTATCCGGCGCGGCCTGAAACCGTCCGGTGGGGAGGTGCCGCCGCCACGCCGCAACCGTCTCGGCCTCTTCGGGCGCGGACCAGTTCTCGATCTTGCGCGCCAATTCTGCGCCGACGGTCAGGCAGTCCCAGGCGGCCTCATACTGGCCGATGTCGTCATATTCCTTGTAGAGCGTGTAGGCGACGCGACAGGCTTCGAGACTCGACCGGCATTCCAGGCCTTCCAGCACGGCGACGTGGTTGTCTTCCGCCGTCCACCGCCGCAGATTCGCCAGATTGTAATAGGCCGCGATCGGTGGCGTCGTCGAAAGGGCGATAGCTCTGTTGAAGGCGTCCTCGGCGCCCGGGACGTCGCCGAGCGTACGCAACGCGCTGCCGAGATTGTACCAGGACTCGGCATGGTTCGGGTCGACGCCGATCGCCTTGCGGGCGCAGGCCAGGGCGTCCTCATGCAGGCCGCCATGGGTGAAGGTGTAGCTGACCCTGACCAGGCTCGGAACGTCGTCGAGACCGATGGCGATCGCTTCCTGGGCACAGGCGATGGCTTCGGCCATGCGGCCCTCGCTGATCAGCGGCTTGCCCCTGAGCGCCAGCATCCGTGCCCGCGTCGTCGAATTGCGCGGCGCGCAGTCGGCCGCCTTCTGAAAGGCGCTTTCGGCCTCGGCCATCCGGTCGAGGGCGCACGCCGCCGTGCCCTGCAGCCACCAGCCTTCGGCGGATCCGGGGTGGGTCGCGGTGACGAGCTTGGCCGCATTGAGAGCCGCCGGCATGTCCGAGCGCCGCATCGCGTCATGGGCGGTCCGGATGGCTGTCGTCATACCTGGCATTCGGCACTCCACTTGAACAACGGCGGCCCGGGTGCCGAAGACGTCATTCGCGCTGTCAATTCGAGAATGTTATGACATCTTCTGGCCGTGTCAACAGGCTCGGCCTGAGCCGCTGGCCGCGTTTTCGCCATCATTAGAGTGACAAGGAAGCAACAGCCTCAGGCTTCTCTGCGCTAAGACCAAAAAAGGCGAGGGCGTCGCCCGTCTGTAACGTGGCTTTTTGCAATGTCTTGTTTTGTAATATTTTTTCCCGCATGTGACGTCCCATTAAAGGTCATGACATCGCTGTCTGGTGGTATTAATTGGCCGCGAAATATGACATGATCTTAAAACTAAGAATTTGACGTCCGTGATTTTTTATATGTACAAATTATTTCAGCAGTGGATGCCATTGTGAGTCCAGTGGTCCTATCATTGGTGTTATGGCCGAAAACGACTGCAAAGAAACGGGATGCAGCTCCGATGGGGGCATGTGGAGAATAGGCAATGAGAACAAAAACAATGGCTTTGATCACGACAGCCCTGGCGGGAGCTTTGATCGCCGGCACTGTATATGCACAGGAAACGACAACCACCGCCGGCGGTGACGCCAGCTCGGACGAGGTCGTCGTCGTCGGCGTTCGCAAGAGCCTGCAGAAGTCTCTGACGACCAAGCGCAAGGCTTCGGCGCACATCGATGTCATCACGGCGGAAGACGTCAGCAAGTTCCCCGATGTCAACGTCGCGGAATCGCTGTCGCGTCTGCCGGGCATCACGGTTGACCGCTCCGGCGGCGGCGAAGGCGAAAAGATCGCCATCAACGGCATCAACTCCCGCCTGATCAATGTCACGCTCAACGGCAATCCGATGGCGACCGCCACAACGGGCGCGAACAACCAGGACACGGGCCGCAGCTTCAACCTCGGCAACCTGGCGCCAGAACTGATCGGCGACGTCCAGGTCTTCAAGACCACCGAAGCGCGCCTGGATGAAGGCGGCATCGGCGGCACCATCATCGTCAATTCGCGCAAGCCACTGGCGCTGCCGGCCAACACCTTGTCGCTCAACTTCAACTACAACCAGAACCAGCGGAACAAGGAAAGCGATCCACGCTATTCGCTGTTCTACTCGACCAAGGACGACAGCGGCCGTTTCGGCGTCCTGTTCAACTATTCGTATAACAAGGCGGTCCTGGGCTCGGGCCAGGTGTCGACGGCCTACCAGGACGTCTGTAACGCCTCGCGCTGGGGAGGACCGAATTCCAGCAGCCGCACCTGTAATACGGCGGGCACGGCCTTTGCGGACCCGTCTTATCTGCCGACCGTCTCGAGCGGCCCGGCGCTGAAGCCTGGCATGCTGGTGCCGCAATATCTGTGGCTGCAGTCGTCGATGAACAACCGCGAGCGCCAGACCGGCCAGCTGGCCCTGCAATTCCGTCCGACTGAGGACCTGGAGTTCAATCTGAACGCAACGACGATCCAGAGCGACTATTCCAGCTAGGCGCAGACATTCCAGACCGACCTGAGCGTCAACTGGAACGAAGGCGAAGCCTGGGATGCCCGCACCAGCGGCGGTACCGTCATCAATCCGACCAAGATGACGTCTGTCACGACCAATGAAAGCGGCGTCACCGGCGGTACCGGTCGCGTCGCGATCCGCATGGACGAGTACTACAAGCGCTCGAGCCTGAAGACGGATAACATCTACTTGGAAACGCGCTGGACGCCGGGCGACTGGGACTTCGTCGCCAATATCGGTACGTCGAAGGCCACAGGCGGCGTGCAGCCGGAATACTTCCTGAGCTTCTATGGTAATACCTCGGCCACCTGGGCCATCACCCAGGACGGCGCCACGCTGAACCTTGCGACTCCGGCGACCAATCCGGCCATCTTCAAGACCCGCCGCCAGGGCCAGCAGGCCGGCTTCGTGAAAACCGCCGAGTCGCTCGACCAGTACGACTACGTCAAGCTGGACGCAAAGCGCTATGTCGAATGGGGCCCGGTCACCGAGCTGCTCTTCGGCTTCAAGCACCAGAAGCATATCAGCGAGAACACGCCGCACTTCTTCAATACAACCTTCCTGGCCACCGGCTCGATGGCGGACTTCGATACCTACATCTCGGACCCGGTTCTGGTCGACGGTCTGGGATCGGAAGGTGACCTGAAGTCGTTCGTCGCCATGACCCAGCAGGCCGTGATCGACTACTCGGTCGCCAACAAGTCGCCGGGCAACGCCAACGGCGATTTCCGTGATGCCGGAAACCTGTGGGACACGAACGAAACCACGTCGGGCGCCTACATCCAGGCGAACTTCCGTCATGGCAAGTGGCACGGCGACGTCGGCGTGCGTTACGCCAAGACGGAAAATGCCCAGACCTACCGTTCGACCATGGACTACTATCCGTGGTCGGAAGAAATGATCTCGATCGACCGCAGCTATGACGACTTCCTGCCGTCGTTCAACGCCGCCTACGACCTGACCGACGACATGATGATCCGCTTCTCGGCCGGCAAGGTCATGTCGCGTCCGACCTTTGCCGACATGTCGGGCCAGGTCGAATACAGCCTCGACCGTTATTCGACGGTGGGCACGACCTCTGGCGGTCCCGCCAACACCTTCTTTGGCGGCTCAGGCGGCAATCCGGATCTCCAGCCCTACCGGGCGACCAACTACAGTGCGTCGTATGAATGGTACTTCGCGCCGAACAGCCTGTTCAACATCGACCTGACTTACAAGGACGTCGAAAGCTACATCGTCCGCAAGTACACGTTTGTCGACGTGACCCTGCCGCAAAGCGCGCTGAACTACTGCCTGGGCACGGTCGGCCGCGTCTGTAACCGCGTCGAAAACATGCTGATCAACGCGCCGTTCAACGGCAACAATGCCAAGATCCCTGGCGTGTCGGTCGGCTGGCAGGGGGATATCGCCTATGGTTTCGGCCTCCAGGCGAACGTGACCTGGCTGGGCGAAGAGTATGAGGCCTACACCGACCAGTACAACCCGACACCGGCAAAAATGCCGATGCCGTACCTGTCGAAGTGGAGCTACACGGTTTCGCCCTACTACGAAAACGGTCCGCTCCAGGCGCGCGTCTCCTATACATTCCGCTCGAAGTACACGACCGCCATCGGAACCGAGCGGACCGCGCCGCAGTACGTCGACGGCTGGGGCCAGCTCGATGCGTCCGCTTCGTACAACGTCAACGACCAGCTGTCGTTCAACGTGGCCGCGCAGAACATCCTGGACGACATGCAGCACCCCTACACCAACGGCGGCCTGCCGCTCGGCTGGAGCAAGTACGGCACGCGCATCACCTTCGGCGTGACCTACCGTATACGCTAGTCTTTTTGGTACCCCGGACGCCCCTTCATTCCTTCCCGAGGGGGCGTCACCTTCCTGAAACCGCCGCCATTCTCAAAGGCGCGGGACCCATTTTCGGCAACTCCCTAGTGCCGGTTACGTCCCGCCTGAAATTCCGGTCCATGTGTGTCTGTCCGGTGAGAGTGAAAGGTTCAAGGAGCCCTGTGCCCGGAGGGGTTTGTGATCCCCTAGAATCCCTTCGGGCGCAGTTTTTTCAAGTAATGCCTGAGTTTGAGCTTTT
>CAMLLA010000013.1 GCA_946480525.1 uncultured Asticcacaulis sp.
GCATACCGACGCAGGCGCCGACCGGATCGATCGAGCTGTCGTTGGACAGGACGGCCATCTTGGCGCGCGAACCCGGGTCGCGGGCAACCGACTTGATTTCGATGACGCCGTCGTAGATTTCCGGCACTTCCTGGGCGAACAGCTTGGCCATGAAGCCGCCATGGGCGCGGCTAAGCATGATCTGCGGGCCCTTGGTTTCGCGGCGGACGTCGTAGATATAGGCGCGGATGCGGTCATTAACCTGGAAGGCTTCGCGCGGGATCGACTGGTCGCGGCGCATGATGCCTTCGCCACGGCCCAGATCGACGATGACATTGCCATATTCGACGCGGCGCACCGTGCCGTTGACGATTTCGCCGACGCGGTCCTTGAACTCGTCGTACTGGCGCTCACGCTCGGCTTCGCGCACCTTGTGCGTCACGACCTGGCGAGCCATCTGGGTCTGGACGCGACCCAGTTCGAACGGCGGCAGGGTCTCGACATATTCCTTGCCGACAAAGGCTTCCTTGTCGCTGCGCAGCGACTCGGTCAGCGAACGCTGGGCATATTCGTTTTCGACCTCTTCGTCGTTCACGACGGTGACGTGACGCGTGATCGTCATTTCACCCGAACGGGCGTCGATGTGGACGCGGATGTCGTGGTCGGCGCCGTAACGGTTGCGCGCGGCCTTCTGGATCGCTTCTTCGATGGAAGCAATGACCACGGTCTTGTCGATCGACTTTTCGCGCGCGACGGCCTCTGCGATCTGCAGCAGTTCCTGGCGGTTGGCGCTAATCCCGGTGAAGCTCATCGGTGGGTGTCCTCTTCCTCTTCGTCGTCGTTTGCAGCGTCGTCATCTTCGAAATCTTCGTCGTCTCCGAAGTCGTCGTCGCCGAAATCCTCTTCGTCCCCGTCCCTATCTTCGTCTGACTGGGCCGCCCGTTTCTCGGCGCCCTTCTTCATCAGCTCATCGGTGAGAACCAGCTTGGCGTCGATGATCCAGGCAAACGGAATCATCGCCGTGTCTTCGTCGTCTTCCAGGTTGATCGCGACGTGATCGTCTTCGATTCCCGCCAGCACGCCACGAAAACGCTTGCGGCCCTCGGCCAGGCGGTCGAGTTCCAGGCGGGCTTCATAGCCCTCATAGGTCTCGAAATCCTCAAGGCGCGTCAACGGCCGGTCGATGCCGGGCGACGAGACCTCGAGAATGTATTCGCCGGAGATCGGATCGCTCTCGTCGATATAGGCCGAGATGGCGCGCGACAGGCGGGCGCATTCGTTGACATTGATGTCGCCGTCCGACTTGCGCTCGGCCATGATCTGAAGGCGGCGCGCGCCGCCGGGCTTGTTGGAGCCCATAAGGCGAATGCGCACGATGTTCAGCCCCAGCGTTTCGGCGATAGGGTCGAAAATCTCGATCAGCTTGCGGTCTTCAGTGGTCTTGGCGCGCACAGGGGTTCTTCAGGTAACAAAAAAGCGGCGGTCCCTCCCGGGCCGCCGCCGAAGCCTTTCGGCAATCGGACGATGTGGAGCCTATATAGGCGTCTCGCCGTCAAATGCCAAGTCAATTCTGAGAGGCGTCCCCACCGTCTTCCGGCTGAGGCGCCGCGTCCGCCGCTGGCTGGGGCTCCTCTGGCGCCAGATCATAGGCTGGCTCACCACTGAAGGCTTCTACATAAGGCTCCGCGATCGTTACCGGATAGAGCTGGCCCGAATACATCATCAGGATCAGGTAGGTGACATAGACGCCGGCCCCTGCCACCACGACCAGGCAGGCGCCGCCCAGGCGTTTGTTGGTCTTTTTGAAGATATCATAGCAGATGCAGCCGATGTGGACGAAGATCGCCATGGTCGCCAGGCCGTAATAGGGCAGGAAGAACCAGATCCACGGCTTGGTCAGCGTCACGGCGGCAAAGTCGAAATTGGTGTCGAGATTGAACACCAACCGACCCATGAAGACACCGGCGACATGGAGGACGATGAAGAAGGCCATATAGGCGCCGGACGCCGCCTGAAGCTGGTGGATAAAGTCTTTTTTCTCCGCCCAGATTTTCCGTGCCAGGGCGATGCCGGTTATGACCTGGATGACGAAAGCCATCAACAGGACAAGCTCGACGATGGGGTGGCGATAGACCAGACGCGCGGCTTCAAGAAACTGCTGATGTGCGCCCTGCCCTTGCAAACCCACCAGATGGTTGGCGAAATGCAGACATATAAAGGCAAAGATGAATCCCGCCGAAACCTTATGCAGGCGTTCCATTCACGCACTCCCCCGGAAACCAAAGGTTAACATGTCTTAATTTGGGAAGCTTGGCTAGGGGTGCGGATGTACAGGCCTCAACGCGGCCGGCGCACGAAATCCAGGAATACCGGTTTGCAGTCGCCAAGGCCCTTGGTTTCATAACGTGTCGTCAGGTGATCTTCAGGCGCGTTATTCCAATCGGCCTGGCTTTGGGCGGGCCATACGAAGTCCGGGCTGGCCAGAAACCGTTCCAGCGTCCAATCGGCGTAACCCGCCCAGTCGGTCGCAAAGCGCAGGCGTCCATTGTCCTTGAGCAGTCTGGCAAAGGCAGCGACGGTTTCCGGCTGGATCAGCCGGCGTTTATTGTGACGCGCCTTGTGCCACGGATCGGGAAACAGGATGAAGATGCGGCTGAGACTGGCGTCGGGCAGCTTGTCGAGGAGGGGGCGCGCGTCATCACTCAGGATACGGACATTGTGCAGGTCCTGCTCGTCGACATGGCGAAGCGCCGAACCCACGCCGTTGAGAAACGGCTCGCAGCCGATCAGGGTCACACCCGGATTGCGCGCCGCCTGCCCCGCCAGGTGCTCGCCGCCGCCGAAACCGATCTCAAGCCACAGGTCGTCAGCCTTGAGAATAGACGGCAGGCTGTCATCAGTCACGGCGATGCGGGGCAGAAGCGTGTCGAACAGCCCGGCCTGGCGGGGTTTAAGTGTCCGCGCCTTGATGCGGCCGAACGAGCGCAGCGGCCGCGTCTGAATATTGGGTGCTTTGGGATTGTCCTCGGTCATTCGGGGCTCTTAAATCGCAATCTTCAAAGTGTGAAGCGGTTTTCAATCACACAAAAGAAAAGGCCTCCCGTCACCGGAAGGCCTTTTCCCTGTCAGTGCGTTTGATCAGGCGCCGAATTCGGATTTCAGCGCCGCGACCAGATCGGTCTTTTCCCACGAGAAGCCGCCCTCTGCATCCGGCGTGCGGCCGAAGTGGCCGTAGGCGGTCGTGCGCTCATAGATCGGGCGGTTGAGGCCCAGGTGCAGGCGGATGGATTTCGGCGTCAGGCCACCGATCAGTTCGGGCAGGACCTTTTCCAGCTTCTCGACGTCGACTTGGCTGGTGCCATGCGTATCGACATAGAAGGACAAGGGACGCGCCACGCCGATGGCATAGGAGACCTGAAGCGTGCACTTTTTCGCCAGGCCCGCCGCGACGACATTCTTGGCCAGATAGCGCAGGGCATAGGCTGCCGAACGATCGACCTTGGTCGGGTCCTTGCCCGAAAACGCGCCACCACCGTGGGGCGCCGCGCCGCCATAGGTGTCGACGATGATCTTACGGCCGGTCAGGCCGGCGTCGCCGTCGGGACCGCCGATGACGAAATTGCCGGTCGGATTGACCAGCCATTCCGTGTCCTTGCCGACCAGTTCTGCCGGCAGGACTTCCAGGGCGTAAGGCTTGATGATGGCTTCGACGTCCTTAGGGCTAAGGCCGTCCTTGTGCTGGTGCGACACCAGGATCTTCAGGATCTTGCTGGGAACGCCGTTTTCATACTGGACGGTCACCTGGCTCTTGGCGTCAGGCTCGAGATTATGCTCGCCGCCATGGCGGGCTTCGGCCAGGCGGCGCAGGATGTTGTGCGACCACTGCAACGGGGCGGGCGTCAGTTCCGCCGTCTCGTCCGTGGCATAGCCGAACATGATGCCCTGATCGCCCGCGCCTTCGTCCTTGTTACCGCCGGCGTCGACGCCCATGGCAATGTCGGCCGATTGCGCATGCAGGTGACAGGCATAATCCGCCATCGCCCAGTGGAACCCTTTTTGTGCGTAGCCGATATCCTTGACGGCGCGGCGTACGTTGTCCTCAAGGCCGCCGATAATGTCGCTGATCTGGTCGTCGCCAGCGCGGACTTCGCCGGCCAGAACGATACGGTTTGTGGTGACCAGGGTTTCACAGGCCACGCGCGCTTCGGCATCGCGGCTCAGGAACGCGTCGACGACGACGTCGGAAATACGGTCGGCAACCTTGTCGGGGTGACCTTCGGAAACGCTCTCGGAAGTGAAGATATAGGAAGGTCGCATAATCGGCGCTCTCTGAAATACGGGCCCTTCCCGTACTTCATAACCATATAAAGATATGTTTATATGATCAAGCTGATATTGCGCTGGATAGCAGACACAATGATTGGCCCCGCGCGGTTCGCGGGGTCATCACATCAGATGCAGGGCGCCTCAGGCGTCGTCATCTTCGGCAAGCGAACGAACCAGCTCAAGCACACGGCGACGCAGCTTGGCCGATTTGATGCGCGGAAAAGCTTCCGCCAGTTCGATGCCTTCGGTCGTCATCAGAAATCCATGTACGAACTGTTCGGATTCGGATTCGGAGAAACCTTCAACCGCTTCCGTCTGGCCATAGCCTTCAAAGAAGTAGGCAACCGGGGCTTTCAACGCTCGAGCAATTTCGTAGAGTTTCGAAGCACTGATACGATTGGAACCACGTTCGTACTTCTGAACTTGCTGAAAAGTAAGATCTATAGTCTCGGCAAGACCTTCCTGACTCATACCCAGAAACTTACGCCTCATCCTGACGCGCGCACCAACATGCAAATCCACAGGATTGGGGCTACGGTCCGTCTTTAAATTGTCGTCCAACTTTGCCTCTACTTTTTTGTCATTGTTAGTTAATGCGCCAACTACTCAACAGCACATGTCAGGAATATAACGAAACATGTTTATGAAATCGTTTGCGCAAATACGCTTACCCTATCGATCTAAAAAGGGCGCGTGCCGTCCTTGTTAGTCCGGCGTAGAAAAGTATCAAAAGTAAAAACAATCAAGGGAAAAAGATACAACCAAATCAGAACCCCAAAACGCATGGTTGAGTATGGGGTATGATTTACACGGTTTGGAATAATCACATCCATGTAGCCACGTTCACCTGTTGCGAGACTATTTCCCTGAACTGCCCTACCCAGAGGATCAACCAATACGGATATTCCCGTTGGGGTTGATCTTATCATAGGAAGCCCCTCTTCTATTGCGCGATAACTGGCAAGATTAAGATGCTGGCGCGGACCCGTTGTCGGGCCGAACCAGGCATCGTTCGAAATGTTCACAATCCAGTGTGGTCGCCTTGGGTCATTGTCATCGGCATAGGACGTCATATCCAGGCTGGGGAATATGCCTTCGTAACAGATGAGCGGCAGAAAACGCGGGATCGAAGCGAACTGTACAGGTCTTGTACGTTCGCCCGGCGTGAAACTGTCGTCGAAGTGAGTAAGGGCGCTGAAGCCCAGGGCGTTCAGTACCGGTGCGACCGGTGTAAATTCGCCGAACGGCACCAACTTGTACTTGTTGTATACGCCGTCCACAATCATTTGCTGTTCTGACTGGTGCGCAATGAGCATGGAGTTGCGCCATAACAAACGGCCATCCATTTGAACTTCCTGCCGTGTCACACCCATGATCAGCGACTGATTGTCGCGGAGCATGCTCGACAGGATTGGCGCAGTCCATGAATCGTAAGCGAACAGGTCATTTGCCGTAGAGGGTAACGCGCCCTCCGGCCATATGACGACATCCGGGGCGTTCGCATCCGGCAGCAGAGGGCCGTCTATCTCTTCGGGCACCGCATTTTTGGGCCAGATCACCTTGCCGCCGCCCGGCTTTGCCGGCGCCCGGGTCATTGCGACATAATCCGTGAAGATGTTGTCGAATGTCCCGCGCGTCCATTTCGCCCGCTGGCCTATACTGGGCTGGACGACACGCACCACCAGTCCGGACGGTTGCACGACCGTTGCCGCAAGTCGAACCTCACCAGCAATGAAACAAGCCGCCCAAAGCCCGGCGCCACAAATGACCGGCCAGAAACCTTTCATGCCCTTGGCGGGGCGGACGACCGCCACGCTGGAAAAGATCAGGACCGTTATAAAGCTCAAGCCATAGACGCCGACATAGGCGGCCATCTGCGACATGGCGCCGCCGGCCTTCCAGGTCGAACCCGCCGGATTCCAGGGAAAGCCGGACAATACGGTGCCGCGCAGGACTTCGAACAGGCAGAACAGGCCTGTGAACAGGAGGAAGCGATGAAGGCCGTCCGAGCGGAAACGCCGATAAGTGAGCGCAAACACGCCCCAGAACAGGCCGATGCCTGATGGCAGCAGGGTGGCGGCAAACGGCGCCATCCAGCCATAGGTCTCTGCATCGACCAGGAAGGCTTCCGCCACCCAGAAACAGCTGACAAAAAAGTAGCAGAACCCAGCCAGCCAGCCGGCAAGGAAAATGCCGCGGCGTGGTCGCGCGCCAAAATCCTGCTCAAGAGCGAAGAGAAGGAGCGCATAGCCCAGAAGTCCCGGAAGGAAGCCAAAGGGCGGCTGAGCCAGCGCAATCAGGACGCCCGATGCCGCTGCCAGAATACGAGGTCTTTGGCGCAACCTCGCGACTTCGCCCCGAATACGGGCGGCGGTCGAACCACCGAGCCAGGCGCGCGCGCGTTCAATCATCCGCAGGCTGAAGATCTTCCGCCGTCGTGGTGCGTTTGTGCAGCCGCAGCTTCTTGATTCGGCGGGCGTCGGCGTCGACGACTTCTATGTCATAGCCAGCCTGGGGATAGGGCACCACCTCACCGCGTTGCGGCACGCGGCCGGCGAGAACCGTTACCAGGCCAGCCAGCGTATCGACTTCCTCTTCGGAATCTTCAGGAACCAGGTCGAGACCCAGCTTGTCTTCCAGCGTACTCAGTTCGACCCGGCCGTCGGCTTCGATCTGCCCGCCCGGCATACGGCGAATGTCTTCTTCCGATGCTTCATCGTACTCGTCGTCAATGTCGCCGACGACGGCCTCGACCAGGTCTTCCATGGTGACAAGACCGTCCGTGCCGCCAAATTCGTCGATAACCAGCGCCATGTGCGTGCGCTGCGCCTTCATGCGCAACAACAGTTCTGCCGCGGTCATGGAGGACGGCACGTAAAGCACTTCGCGGCGCAGGCGATGGAGCACCGGCTCGGCCCAGTTCGGCGCCGAGCGCCCTGGCTCAGGCGCCAGCAGCTTCAACACGTCCTTGATGTGCAAGACACCTACGGGATCGTCGAGCGTTTCACGATAGATGGGCAGACGCGAATGTTCGCTTTCAACGCACAGGCTGACGACGTCGGCAAGCGTGGCGGACAGCTCGACCGAGACGATGTCGACGCGGGGCGTCATGACATCGGCAACCGTCAGGCTCTGGAATTCGCGGGCGTGGGTGATCAGGTCGCTGGTCGCCGCCGTGTCTTCCACAGCGGCAGCGGAACCGTCGGAACGGTCCGAGTGCTTCTTGCCGAAATTGAACCAGGCCAACGGATTGAAACTCCCCGCCTGTCGATCCTTATCAGCCATGTGCCTGATCCTGCGCGTAGGGATCGGGTACGCCTAACTCCGCCAGAATGTCGCGTTCAAGCGCTTCCATGGTTTCAGCCTCGCCATCATTCATATGATCATAGCCAAGCAAATGCAAAGCGCCATGGACGGCGAGGTGCATCACGTGATTTTTAAGTAGCTTGCCCTGCTCCTTGGCCTCGCGCACGCAGGTCTCATAGCCCAGCGCCATGTCGCCCAGGTGTTCGAGCACGCCCTTGACGCGCATAGACTTGGGCGCGGGGAAACTCAGGACGTTGGTCGCCTTGTCCTTGTTGCGGTACTCGGCATTGAGCTGCTTCATTTCGGCGTCGTCGCAAAGCAGGACGACAACATCGGCCTGTTCCTGGAACTTCGCGGCTTTCAGGGCAGCGGCAATGCCGGTCTCAACGATCTCGCTCACGTCCGGCAGGGTATCCAGCCAGCGTTCGTCCTCGATCTCGATATCTATAAGCGGCTCCATCAGCCGGCGGCTCCAAAAGCATTCTTGTGTTCGTTATCATAGGCGCGAACAATGCGCGCGACCAGTTCGTGACGGACGATATCTTCGGCCGTCAGCTCGGCAACGCCGACCCCCTTCAGCGTACCCAGAAGTCCCATGGCGTGGGTCAGGCCGGAATCGTTGCGGTTGGGCAGGTCGATCTGCGACGGATCGCCGGTGACGACCATCTTCGAGCCCTCACCGAGACGGGTCAGGATCATCTTCATCTGCATGCGCGTGGTGTTCTGTGCTTCGTCGATAATGACATAGGCGTAGGACAGGGTACGGCCACGCATATAGGCCAGCGGCGCGACCTCGATCTCCTTGGTCTCGCGCTTCTTGGCCAGGGTCTGCGGTCCGAGAATGTCGTCGAGCGCGCCCCAGATCGGCGTGAGGTAGGGATCGATCTTTTCATTAAGGTCGCCGGGCAGAAAGCCCAGGCGCTCACCGGCTTCGACGGCCGGACGGGTGATGATCAGCTTGTCGACCCGGCCTTTCAGCAACAGCGACACGCCATGCGCTACGGCCAGGAAGGTCTTGCCCGAACCCGCAGGCCCAAGCGCGAAGACCAGATCCTTATCGGACAGCTCTTTCAGATAGGCGGACTGGCCGGCGGTCTTGGCGGCAATGGCGCCGCGCCGGCCCATGACGACCGTGCCGCGCGAATCGTTCTGCGGTGACGATTGCGTCTCGCCTTCAGCCGGAAGTGGCTGTTCGATCAGCTGGCGGACGTCGACCTCGGTGATGTCCACGCCCTGATCATACAGTTCCGCCAGGGCCACGATCACCGACTTTGCCTTAAGGCGCGCGCGCGGATCGCCGGACACGATCAGGCCGCCACCCGGCATTTCAACCAGGACCTTGAATGCGCCTTCGACCATGGCGAGATAGCGTTCGCTGGGTCCGACAATGGCCAGGACGCAGGCGTCGGACAGGGCGATAAAATCTTCTTTGGTTACAGCCATCAAGCCATCGCGGGCGTGACCAGCGCGCCCTGAAGAGAGTTGTTGCCATTCGCGACGATTTTAACCGGCACGATCTGGCCCATGAGATGATCTGCGTCTTCGACATAGACCGATTGCAGATATGGGGAGCGTCCGATCGCCTGGCGACCGTAGCGGCCCTTTTTTTCGAACAGGATCGGCAGGATTTGGCCAACCAGGCCTTCCTTGAACGCCTGCTGCTGTTCGATGATCAGCGCATTGAGGCGTTGCAGGCGTTCATCCGCCACGTGGGCTTCGACCTGGTTCGGCATCGAAGCCGCCGGCGTACCGGGGCGCGGCGAGTACTTGAACGAAAACGCCGAGGCATGGCCGACCTGGCGAACCAGATCTAGCGTGTCCTCGAAATCCTTGTCGGTCTCGCCCGGGAAGCCGACGATAAAGTCGCCCGACAGGGCCAGGTCCGGGCGGGCGTCTTTGATGCGCGCGATCAGGTCGATATAGGCCTGGCGGCCGTGCTTGCGGTTCATGGCGCGCAGGATCTTGTCCGATCCAGATTGCACCGGCAGGTGCAGATAGGGCATCAGGGCGTCCAGGTCGCGGTGAGCGTTGATCAGGTCGTCGCCCATGTCGTTGGGGTGCGAGGTCGTATAACGCAGGCGGTCAAGACCGGGGATGTCTGCCAGGGCATACATCAGTTTGGCCAGGGTCGAACCCGAACCATTATAGGCATTGACGTTCTGACCCAGCAGGGTGATTTCGCGCACGCCCTTGGCGGCAAGAGCACGGGCTTCTTCAAGGATCGACTCGACCGGGCGCGACCATTCGGCGCCGCGCGTATAGGGCACGACGCAGAAGGTACAGAACTTGTCGCAGCCTTCCTGAACCGTAAGAAAGGCGGTCGGCCCAGTCACTTCGCGATCCGCGGTCAGGGCATCAAACTTGGCGTTCGGTGCGAAATCCGCAGCCAGGCGTTCGCCCTTGGTGCGATGGGTGCGGGCGATAAGCTCCGGCAGTTGGTGGTAAGCCTGCGGGCCAATGACCAGGTCGACGGCCGGCGCCCGGTTCATGATTTCCTGGCCCTCGGCCTGGGCGACACAGCCGGCGATGGCGATGGTCATACGGCCTTCGCCGCGCGCTTCTTTTTCTTCGCGCAGTTCCTTCAGCCGGCCGATTTCGGAATAGACCTTCTCAGAAGCCTTTTCGCGGATATGGCAGGTGTTGAGGAGGACCAGGTCGGCGCCGTCGGGCGTGTCCGAAACCTCATAACCCAACGGACGCAGGATATCGGTCATGCGCTCGCTGTCGTAGACATTCATCTGACAGCCGTAGGTTTTGATGTGGAGTTTCTTGGACGGACGGACGTGTTGGTTCATCGGGGCGTTATGAGCGTTTGCGGGACAAAATTCAAGATATGCAGGGGACACGGTCCCCTGCACCCCAGAAGTTGTCCAATAAATATCATAAAGCCGGGCCCTAAAGGGGGGTCCGGCTTTATGATATTTCTCGAATAGTTTCGGGGTGCAGGGGTCCGCGACCCCTGCAAGCCTTCATTTCTCATCCCCAATCGGCACCGCATAAAGCTCCAGCTTATGCCCGACCAGCTTGTAACCCAGCTTCTCGGCCAGGGCCTCTTTCATCTTTTCGATTTCAGCGTCGAAGAACTCGATGACTTCGCCGGTCTTGATATTGATCAGGTGGTCGTGGTGGTCGTTGCCAGCTTCTTCATAGCGTGAACGGCCGTCGCCAAAGTCGTGACGCTCAACGACGCCGGCTTCTTCGAACAGACGCACGGTGCGGTAAACGGTGGCCAGCGAAATATGCGGGTCAACGGCGTGGGCGCGGTGGTACAGCTCCTCAACGTCCGGATGATCCTCGGCATTGGACAGAACACGCGCGACCACGCGGCGCTGATCCGTCATGCGCATGCCTTTTTCAATACATTGTTTTTCAATCCGGTCCATGGCGGAGACCTCCGTATCCCTGCGAAGCACCCCACATGTAAGGCCCGCGTTAAATCAGCGCAAGCCTTAGTATATGCCCGTCAACGGGCGGCCCCTGATTGCGGCTGTAATAGGCTTTGCGCAGGCCGATACGCTCAAAGCCACACCGGCTATAGAGCGCCAGAGCGGGCGCATTATCAACGGCGACTTCGAGAAACAGACTTTCCTGACCTTCGTCGCGCAATGCGGCAATGACGCCGTCAAGCAACTGGCGGCCGAACCCCCTGCCCTGCTCGTCCGGATCGGTGGCCAGCGTCAGGATCTCACCCTCACCGACCACGACCGCCAGTACGATAAAGCTGACGATGCGGCCGTTGTTTTCCAGACCGTAGAGGCGGTGATGCGGCTTGACAGCGAGGTCGGCAAAGACCCCGGCACTCCACGGATGCTCGAAACAGCGGGCGTGGATCTCCGCGATTTCCGCCGGCGGCTGATCGATCCGGCGGATCATGCCTGCAACGAGATGATGCCGCGCGTTGAGGCAATCGCATCGGCGCCACGCATATAGAGCGGTGTCAGATCATCGTGACCGCCGGCAACCGTCAGCGCGGCAAGGGCTTCAAGCGTCGGATAGGCCTGTTCAAACACATCGCCGCTCAGCAGATGCGCGCCCGGCCCGGTGAGGATGCCGTTGACCGCCTCGCCTGACTGGAGGGCGCGCGGCTGGCCCTGTCCCGTAGCGGAAAATTCCTGCACATAGATCTGGCCCCGGCCGCCATCGATCACGGCGACGCGCTCCTTGCCCAACAGATCGGGGTGATGGCCCAGGGCTTCGAGCGTGCCGATCCCCTGAAGCGGCAGGTTCAGACCCACCGCCAATCCCTTGGCGAAGGACAGGCCGACGCGCAAACCGGTGAAAGACCCGGGTCCAAGCGTCACCCCGATATGGGTAAGGTCACGCGGTCGAACACCGCTCTCATCAAAGGCGCGCGCCGCCATCGGCCCGAGCGCTTCCTGATGGCCGCGCGCCATCGGCTCGGACACGGAAAACACAGCCGTACCGTCACGGAAAAGCCCCACCGAACAGGCGTTCAGCGAGGTGTCTATAACCAGGGTCAGGCTCAGAGGACGGCCTCGATCTGCTTCACTTCGGGGACATAGTGCTTCATCAGGCTCTCGACGCCCTGACGCAGCGTCGCCGAAGATGACGGACAGCCGGCGCAGGCGCCGCGCATGTGCAGGTACAGCGTCCCGCTTTCCATGTCGAAACTGTCGAATTCGATATCGCCGCCGTCCTGCGCCACGGCCGGGCGGACGCGGGTGTCAAGCAGGTCCTTGATCTCGGCGACGATCTGGCCCAACTCGCCTTCGTAGACGATCTCCTCCTTGGCTTCGACAGTGTTCAGGATGGGCTTGCCCGACGAATAGAAGTCCATGATCGCAGCCAGGATCGGTGGCTTCAGCTCGGCCCAGATCTTCGACGAATCCGGATCACGGCGAACCGTCAGGAAGTCGCTGCCGAAGAACAGGGCCGACACGCCGTCTATGGCAAACAGCGCCTCGGCCAAGGGCGATGCCGCGCCCTCGTCCTTCGAGGCAAACTGTTTCGTGCCCGTTTCCAGCACGGTCTTGCCGGGCAGGAACTTGATGACATCGGGATTGGGCGTGGCTTCGGTCTGAATAAACATGCGCTGTAAATGGGCGCAGATGCCGATATTGGCAAGAGGTTTGTCGCTGTTGGAGTTTAACACACCCTTCCTTCCCCGTTTGAGTGGGTATGGCGCCAGCGAAAGTATAGCTTTCGCAAGCCATGGGCGGTGCGAAGCGACGGCGGAAGGGGGGCGTAGATACAACAAACGCAGCGTTTGTAACTCCGTCCGCATGCCCCTTCCGTCTTTTGCATGCTTAACGCACGCAAAATCCACCTTCCCCGTAAACAGGGAAGGAAGGGTGTGTCTATTTCAGAGCTTCGTCACCCATTCCCTGAGCAAGGCATTGACGATGGTCAGCTTCGCGAAACTCCAGCCGCCGGTCGTCATGTCCTGCATCATCTGGCGCAGCGGTCCGACCAAGGCGCCGTTTTCAGCCTCCCAGCTTTCGGCGATGGCCAGCGGGCTTTCTTCGGTCTTCATCCGCGCCATCATGGCGTTGACGACCGCCTTCTGTTCGGCCCGGACGTCCTCGATCAGGCGGCGCGTCGCCATGCGGTCCCACGGGTCGGCGCTGGCCATATTGCCGGCGGCTTCCGCCAGCTTCTCGAAGCCGAAACGCTCACCGGTCAGGAACCACAGTTCCGCCGTCTTGGTCAGGTCCTTCCTGTGGTCCGTTGCCAGTTCAATGATTTCCGGCGCCCGGCGCAGGAATGCCAGACGCGCGATGCGGCGAGCAAGCGCTTCGGGCGCACCCAGTCCGGTCAACGCGGTCACGCGCGCTTCGATATTGCCGCGCGTCGTGTCATTGAGCATGGCGGGATCGAGACTGGTCAGCGCCAGAACGCCTTCCGCATAGGGCGCGATCATCGTCTTCAGGTCGTGCGAGCCTTGCGCAAAGCGGCGCGACGTCCAATAGGTCTGGCGGCGCAGGAAGCGCGCCAGTTCCTGGTAGAGGGCGGTCTGCGCCACGGCCGGGGCGTGATTGTCGAGCGCATCGATCTCACGCCACAGGCCGCTGACGTCATAGAGCCGCCGCGTTGCCTCAAACGCCAGGACCAGAACGCCGGCATCGACCCCGGCGCCGCGCGTCACGCGCTCGGCAAAGCTGGGGCCCGCCATGTTGACGATGCGGTTGGCAAGGACAGTCGAGACGATTTCACGATAGAGGCGGTGTTTGCGGATCGCATCCGTCTGGCCGTGCAGCGCTTCGGGGAAGTAATCGACCGCGACATCGAACAGGCCGTCGTCGTCGGGCGCTGAACTGGCGACAATATCGTCGAACAGATCGATCTTGCCGTAGGCAGTCGTGACGGCCAGTTCCGGCCGGTAAAGTCCTTTACCGTCGATACGCCTGGCTTCCATCGCCGCATTGGACGGCAGGCCCTCGACCTTGCGGTTCAGCTTGCCAGCCTTTTCCAGCGCGGTCATGAAGGCCTGCGCGGTGGCATTGTCCTCGGGAGCCGTGGCTTCCTGCAGCGACAGGGCCAGGGTTTGATCGTAGTTGTGGCGCAGGACGTGTTGCGCCACATCGTCGGTCATTTCGGCCAGCAGCTTGTCGCGCGCTTCCAGGGTCATCTGGCCCGAGGCCATCAGCTGACCCAGCAGGATCTTGATATTGACCTCGTGGTCCGAACAATCGACGCCGGCAGAGTTGTCGATGGCGTCGGTGTTCAGCCGGATACCCCGTTCGGCGCAGACGATGCGACCAGCCTGGGTCATGCCGAGATTGGCGCCCTCACCGATGACGGCGGCGCGGACTTCAGTGGCGTCGATGCGGATGGCGTCGTTGGCCTTGTCGCCGACATCCAGATGCGCTTGTGCAGGTGATTTGACGTAGGTGCCGATGCCGCCGAAATAGAGCAGGTCGACGCGCATGCGCAGGATCGCCTGCATCAGCTCAAAGGGCGAGACCTCATTGGCATCGATATCCAGCAGGATCTTGATTTCCGGCGACAGCGGGATCGACTTCTGGCTGCGCGGAAAGACACCGCCGCCTTTTGAAATCAGTTCCTTGTTATAGTCCTGCCAGCTGGAACGCGGCAGCGCGAACATGCGCTGGCGTTCCTTATGCGAGACCGCCGGATCGGGATTGGGGTCGATAAAGATGTCGCGGTGATCGAAGGCCGCCACCAACAGCGTCTTGTCCGACAGCAGAAGGCCGTTGCCGAAGACGTCGCCCGACATGTCCCCGACACCTGAGCAGGTGAAGAGTTCTGACTGGATGTCCTTGCCCAGCTCACGGAAATGGCGCTTGACCGCCTCCCAGGCGCCCCGCGCCGTGATCCCCATGGCCTTGTGGTCATAACCGACTGAACCGCCCGAGGCGAAGGCATCACCCAGCCAGAAACCGTATTCGGCCGAGACGCCGTTGGCGATGTCGGAGAAGGTCGCCGTGCCCTTATCGGCAGCGACGACCAGATAGGGGTCGGGCGCATCCCAGCAGACGACATCCCTGGGCGGAACCGTCTTGCCGGCCGCGTCGATATTGTCGGTCAGGTCGAGAAGACCACTTAGGAAGACCTTATAGGCCTTGATCGCCTCTTCACGGACAGCGTCGGCTGTGCCGCCCTTAGGCAGGCGCTTCGGGAAGAAACCGCCCTTGGAGCCGACGGGAACGATGACAGCATTCTTGACCTGCTGCGCCTTGACCAGACCCAGGACCTCGGTGCGGAAGTCGTCCTTGCGGTCCGACCAGCGCAGACCCCCGCGCGCCACAGGCCCGAAGCGGCAATGGACGCCTTCGACGCGCGGCGACCAGACAAAGATTTCGCGGTAGGGCTTGGGTTCGGGCAGGTCGGCCAGCTCACGGCTGGCGATCTTGAACGAGATATAGCTCTTGTCCTGGAAGTAGTTGGTGCGCTGGATGGCACGGACCAATGCAGCCAGGCGACGCAGGACGCGGTCGTGGTCGAGACTGACGACTTTTTGCAGCAGCTGTTCGATATTGCCGGCAGCCTCAGCGACCTTGTCCGCGCGGCCGTCGGCGTCACCACCGAGCGCGAACTTCAACGTGAACAGCTCGATCAGCGCTGAGGTCACGGCCGGATTGTCACGCAGGGCCTGCTGCTGGACGTCGGCGGCGGGGTCGAGGCCCGACTGGGTGCGGTATCGGCAGAGCGCACGGACCAGGGCGACTTCGCGCCACGAATGACCGCTCAGCGCCAGGGCGTTGAAGCCGTCATTTTCCGTCCGGCCACGCGACAGGGCCAGAAGCGTCTGTTCAAAATCGTCGCGGAACGCTTCGAAACCGGCATGGGCTTCCGGAAGCTCGATGATGAATTCGTGGACCCACAGGCTGCCCACCTCCATCGAGCGCACATTGTAGCCGTATTCTTCAAGCGTCTTGCAACCCATATTGTCGAGTACCGGCAGGATGTCCGACAGAGGGATGGCGCGGTCGCCACGCGTATACAGCTTGAAGCAGAAGACACCTTCGGAATCCTCCAGGCGCTGGTAGGCCCGAACATCAACGGGATTGGCGTCGCTGAGGCGGCTAAGATGGCCAATATCGCGTACGGCTTCCGAAATTTCGTAGCGATCGCGGTAGCCGGCGGGAATGGCCTTTCCCCACGCCGCCCAGTCGGTATCAGCCGCGATTGCCGGCAGGGTCGCCATGAAGGCATCGTCGTGGACCAGTGCATCGAGCTTTTGCGGCCACGACCGGACTATGTTTTCAATGTCGGCTTCGACGTCATTGATATCGGGGTCAAAGTGATCGCCGGGTGTGACGCCGATAATATAGTGCACGCACGACAGCAGGGATTCCGAGATGTACGGATAGGAAGCCGAGACCCGGCCGCAATAGGCGCGCGCCAGGATTTCCCCGGCCTGCTTCTGCATCTGCGATTGGTAGAGCTCGCGCGGCACGTAGAGCAGGACCGAGATAAACCGGTCGAAGGTGTCATTGCGGGTGAACAAACGCACGCGCGGCCGGTCGGACAGGTGCAGGATGCCGCGCGCGATACGCAGCAGGTCTGCTTCCGACATCTGGAAAAGTTCGTCGCGCGGATAGGTCTCGATGATGTTCTTCAGGCGCTTTTCGCTGTGGCCGCTATTGAGACCCAGGGTCTGGGCCTGCACCATGACGCGCTCGGCCTTGCGCCGGATCAGCGGCACTTCGAAAACCGGACGATCGTATGCCTCGGCGGTAAACAGGCCGACGAAACGGACCTCACCGGACGGCTTGCCATCGGCGCCATACCGCTTGATGCCGATATAGTCCATGTAGACACGACGATGGACACGCGACTTGATATTGGCCTTGGCGACCGTTACCGGCTCGGACAACACGAGCTGGTCGAGCACCTGCTGGGTCAGGACGGCTGGTTCGCTGGAGCGGCGCAGCACACCGCGTTTGGCGTCGCGCAGGATTCCGAAGCCTTCCTGAAGCTGGTTCAGCGGTTCTTCGCGGGCATAGGCGCCGTCGCCACTGCGCGGATACTGATAGCCACGCGCGCCAATGAAGACGAAGCGGTTTTCATCCAGCCATTTCAGGAAGGCAATGTCTTCCTCCAACAGGGCAGGATCGATCTGAACGGCGGTATTCGTGCGCAAGGATTCCAGGTCGGCGATTTCTTCGGCCAGCAGGCGCTGCATGCGCGGAAAGTCGAGCACGGCCAGCTTCAGGTCGTTCAGGCTTTCATCCAGCCCGGCCAATACCGCAGCATGCCTTTCCGGATTGAGGCGTTCGATGAAGACCAGCATCATCGATTCCGCCACGGTCTTGCCCGCGCCATCGGTGTCCTGACGCGTGCCCTGCGCGTCGCGCCAGACATGGACGACCGGATGGAACATCGAACGGACCGACACGCCCTGTTCGATCAGCTCGCCCATCACGGTTTCGACGATGAAGGGCTGATCGGCCTGGATGATTTCGACCACATCATAGGCGGTGGCTTCGTCCCTGGCGTCGGTGAAGGTCCGGATACGCCGCAGGGTCTGGCCGACATTGGGACGATGCACGCCATAGGCCCAGAAGCCGGCGATCGCCCGGTTGAGATCGGCCGTCGACAGGTCCGGCAGTTCTTGCGGTTCCAGGTCTTCCAGTATCTGGTTGAGATAGGCTTTTTCGAAACTCGCCAGGTCCTTGCCATTCTTACGCAACACGGCGGCAAATGCGGAAATCAATGCCTCGCGCTCGGCGCCGGCAATGTGCGTGATCTCATCCATAGGACTACCCTGTTCATGCGAATGGTCCGCACCTTGGTACCGGACCCCTGCCCTGTGTTTTTTCACTTTCGCGTCATTTGCTTAACAAATGCTGCGGTCGTCTGCCCGGCAATCAAGTTGCTGGCGATACCATCCTTGCCAGACAAAATCGGTGGCGGCGAGACTCTATTTTAAACTTTTTCGGGCAGGATAAGATCTTATGATCGAACCTGTACTCGCACTGATTGTCTGGTCCATGGTGATGCTGGTGTGGCTTTACGCCCGGCGCCTGCCATCTCTGATCCGCTATGCCATCACCGAAGAGCGGCTGGAAACCGGTGAGGCCGTCCGCCGGCTGCCTCCCAGCGTGCAATGGCCGGCCGACAACTATAACAATCTGATGGAACAGCCGACCCTGTTCTACGCGGTATGCATAGCCATCTATGCCTCGGGCAAGACGAGCTTCGATGTCGAATACTTCGCCTGGCTCTATGTCGCCCTGCGCATCCTGCATTCGCTGGTCCAGGCTACCGTCAATATCACCGTCATACGCTTCGGCCTGTTTATAGCCAGTTCCGGCGTGCTGTGTCTGCTCGCGCTGTCAGCCATGCGTCTGGTGTTTGAGTTTTAAGCTCCGTCGAATTAGGGCGACTGAGGTGGCATAGCTTGCTGACAAAAGCGCCGTGAGCGATCCGCTCTTTCGGTTAAGAGCGAAATCGCTTTGAAACAGCCCCGCCGGATCTTAGTTGGCGGGCGGTGAGCCGACGATCTGGCCACTCGGTTCCGAGCTAAGCCAACGATACGTAACCCCTCCGACGATACCGCCGGCAATAGGCGCAATCCAGAAAAGCCACAGCTGCTGCAGAGCCCATCCTCCGGCAAATAACGCCACGCCCGTGCTGCGCGCCGGGTTCACAGAGGTGTTTGTTACATCGATGCTGATAAGGTGAATGAGGGTCAGCCCAAGTCCGATGGCCAGGGGTGCAAAGCCCGCGGGAGCCTTGCCATGCGTCGCGCCCATGATGATGAACAGAAAAACCGCCGTGAGCACGAATTCAGCCACGAGGCAGGCAAGCAGTGAATACTGGCCTGGCGAGTGTTCGCCATAGCCGTTCGAGGCAAAGCCCGCGGTGACGTCGAAGCCGGCCTTGCCGGTTGCAATAACATAGAGGACTGCTCCCCCGATCAGGCCGCCGATGACCTGGGCGATAATGTAGGGAATTATCTCCTTGGCCGGAAAACGGCCGCCGGCAGCCAATCCCAGGGTAACAGCGGGGTTGAGGTGGCAACCTGAAATATGTCCGATGGCATAGGCCATGGTGACAACGGTGAGACCAAAGGCAAGCGAAACACCAAGATACCCTATTCCGACGTCTGGCAGGCCAGCGGCGATAACCGCGCTTCCGCAGCCTCCGAACGTCAGCCAAAACGTGCCGATGGCCTCTGCCGAATATTTCTTCAAGTTCATAGCCAACCCCTAAAAGATGCCGCCGTTAACCACGATCGGTCAATCTTATAGCGTGCAAGGATTGAATGGCGCAATATTGCACCTTACGGTCGGCTATACGTGCATTTTGGTTGCTGTGGGGGCCGTGGTACGCCACACGCCCGCAGACTTATGGCGTAAACGGTACGATGCGATACATGCGCAGCACGTGCTTGATGCGGCCGGCTTCGGTCCCGGCGCGCTTCCCTGCCCCGACATAGAGGTCTGCGCGGATTTTTCCCTTGATGGCGCCACCGGTGTCCAGGGCGGCGACAACACGCTGATAAACCGGAAACGCGCCGTTCAACGTGCCGGCATTTGCGTCGATCCAGTAGAGATCCCCCATGGCGTGATGAGCCGGATCGACGGCGATCGCAGAGCCCGGCGGCAGGGATATGGCTGCGGCGCCATTGGGCTGGGTCTGATCGGGATTAATGACAAAGAAGGCATAGCGCGGATTGGCATTCATGACATCCTGCGCTTCCGGTCCGCGATGGGCGGCCAGCCAGGCGTGGATATTATCGCCCGAAGTCTCGTTCTTCGCCAGCAGTCCGCGGTCCAGCATGACCTTGGCGATACCGACAAAGGGACGGCCGTTATCGGCGGCATATGCAGCATAGACACGCTTGCCGTCCGGCATGTCGAGAAAGCCCGAGCCCTGGAGCTGCATGAAGAAATAGTCTTCCGGCCGCATGTAGTAGTTCGTCGTCACCGGCATCTGTTCGATTTCGGCACGGCTGTAATAGGCAACATAGGTGTCACCGACCTTGCGCGCGGCAATCTTGGCTGCGGTTTGTGGCGGGGTCAGCTGGGAGCCGGCGACGATGACCAGATCGGATGGGCGCGGGCGGACGGGTTGCGAGAATTCTTCCGTTGCCGTGTAGCTGGCGGGATAGTCCGGCACGAAATAGCCGGTCAGGGTGCCTTGGCCGTCCAGCGGCTCGACCTTCATATTGTGGTCCAGGAAGGTCTTGATCTCTTCGGGAGAATTGAAGTCGCGGCTGGCGATCGCCTGGCAGAGGGTCGCATATTGGCGGCCCTTCTTGTAGGTGCAGGTGCTGCGCAAGGCTTCGAGCGCGACGAAGGCGTCGCTTGACTCCCAGCCGTCGAGTTCCGACAGGCGCTGACCGGCAGGAACGGGATTGGGGCCGACGGGCGGCTGCACCGGCGGCTGGGTCGGAGGCGTGACAGGCGGAGTCACGACCGGCGGTGGGGCGCGCTCGGCGCAGGCGGCCACGAACAGTGTTACGGCCAGAACGGCCAGGGTTCTTAGTTTCAAGCCGCCCAAGGTCGTCCCCGCTCTCTGATCCTATGCTTTTGCCGCTTCGACCAAGGCCAGCAGCCATGGATTGGCCGGTGACTTCATCGCCTTCTGGAAGGTCCAGTATTCCGCCGTACGGCGATATGTCTTTTCAGGCTTGGCGTCGGTTTCCGTGGTTTCGGCCTCGTAAAGAAGCTCCGAAAGAAAGCGTACGCGGATTTGCGCCGTGTCGTCCTTGAAATCGATGACGTCGATATCGGCCTTGGGCGTCTCGACGAAGCTGAGACGGGTCGTGACGGGCGCACCTTCGCGCGCCTCGACGGCCTTGGCGAAGCTTGCGTAAACCTTCTCGGTCAGGCGGTCCTTGACCGTGTCGAGTTCGCCGCGATGAAAGGCCAGCACGACCTGCTCATAGGTCTCGCGCGCCTTTTCGACGAAGTTGATCTCGTTGAAATTCACGTCCTTCGATTTCAGCACATCGAGATTGGGGAATTTGGGCGGCTCGGCCGGACGTTCCAGCTGCAGCTTGCCGTCGACATCGTCGCCGGTCTTGGCCAGCACCTTGTCTTCGACGCGAAAACCGACTTTCCGGCCCAGCACGCTATACAGCTGAACAAGGATAATGACGGCCACGATGGCGAAGATGACCAGGACAACAATATTATTCACAGCACGAATCTCTGATTTTGTTCGGGAAACGCTTACAAGGGTACGGCTGTCGCAGGCATATATGGAATGCCCGCGAACCACAACTATATAGGATAAGTTTCGCCCAAGGGAACCGTTCGTTTCATTGCGTAAATTTTTCTTATCTGATAGGGGCCTTACCCACATCATACGTGGCATGGCGAATGGCCGCGTAACCATCCGGAGTTATTTGTCTTATGTCCGACCTGCCCGAGGCCCAGCCCGAACAACCGCCCGCGCCGAACATGACCGTTCTGGCCCAGTTCATCCGCGATTTTTCCTTCGAGAATCCGCGCGCGCCGCAATCGCTGCGCATGGAATCGCGTCCGGAAGTCGACCTGGGTGTGGAAATGAGCGCCAAGGGCCGCAATGACGGTCTGTTCGAAGTGGACCTGAAGCTGTCGGTCAAGGCCTCGACCCCGGAAGGCGCCATGTTCGCCATCGAGCTGGTCTATGGCGGCCTGTTCCAGCTGGGCAATATTCCTGAACAGGCGATCGAGCCGACCTTGCTGGTCGAATGCCCGCGTTACCTGTTCCCATTCGCCCGCCGCATCATTGCCGACGTGTCGTCCGACGGCGGCTTCTCGCCACCCTTCTTCCTGGACCCGATCGACTTCGGCGCCCTGTACGTCCAGCAACGCAACAACGTGCTGGCGCAGCAACAAGCTGCAGGTCAGGCGTAAGCCAGCCTTCATGAATGAAGGCGGCTTTCGCCTTCTTGCTTTGGCGTTCAAGCGCCACGCAGGCTTTTCGCGCAAAAGTGCGCGGCGGCCAGTCGGCCTTGCCAAACGCTATGCGTTTGGAATTCGAGCTCCGGGTGGAGCAGATTTGTTCCACCCGATCAGCACAGGCATCACCACCAGCGACCACAGATCGATCCCGGCGTGGATCGCCACGGCCAGCCAGATATTGCCGCTGTAGAGATAGACGAACCCCAGGACCGCGCCGACGATCGTGGTCATCACAATCCCCCACACACCCTGGTAGATGTGGCCAAGACCAAAGATCAGAACCGCCAGCCAGAAGGCGAGCCCGCCGTCGCCGACCAGCGGCAGCAACAGTAACGGCAGGGCCAGGCGGAAAAACAGTTCTTCAGACAGGCCGGCGTTCAGAGACACAAGAAATGCCCAGCCGCGCTCCCTCCCCGTCCGCGGCAATAAGGCGCCCAGCGCGCCATTGGGCATGACCGCGCCGGATTCGACGATACGCTTCATCTGCCAGCCGCCCATCAGCGACGCCAGGCAAATCACCCCGACCCACACCGCGACGACGCCATACACGAACTCTGGCCTTATGCCCGACAACACGGATCGGACCACCTCGGCGCCGAACACTTCCGGCACCGTCACAAGGGCATCCGTTCGTCTGAGCAGGATCAACGTTATCACCGCTCCACCGAAAAACAGGACCAATGAACGCGCCAGGCCTGAGCGATAGAACGCCGCCCGGTCAATCGCGCCGGCCAACTGCAACGCCTTGAATCGTCCGATGCTGAGCCACGCATTGATCGCGAAAGCCGCCAGCAGCAGGACAAGCAGGGCGACGGTTATTTCCAGAGGGTTTTCTCTTTCAGATACTTCTGCACAAAAGCGGAGTGCGCCGCGGCTTCAAGCTCTGTAATGCGTGGCGCCAGGGGACGCGGACGGGGACCGTAAGACGTGAACGCCGCGATATTGATGGCATTGACGCTGGCCGACGCCATTTCGAGGTCGAGCCCCCGCTCCTTCCCGCCCAGCAGTTCCAGATACACGCTGGCCAGAAGACGGGCGTCGATCAAGGCGCCGTGCAGGTCGCGTTCCGCCAGCGAAATATTGAACCGCTTACACAGGGCATCCAGTGAATTATGCATGCCGGGAAACTTGGTGCGCGCCAGGGCCAGCGTATCGATCCACTGGTCGTCCGGCGTGCAGACGCGCGAATGCCGTTCGAGTTCCATATTCACGAAGCTGCGGTCGAAGGCGGCGTTATGGGCGATGATCTTGCGATCGCCGATAAACTCCAACATCTCTTCGCAGATATGCGCGAACTTGGGCTTTCCCCTCACCTTTTCGTTGGTGATGCCGTGGACGCGAATGGCGTCCGGCTCGATCTCGCGTTCCGGATCGATATAGTGGTGAAAGGTCCGGCCGGTCGG
>CAMLLA010000014.1 GCA_946480525.1 uncultured Asticcacaulis sp.
TCAATCATGGCCATCTCCATGTGCTCCGCCATGCGCCCCATCATCTCCTTGGTCGCGCCCTCGTCCTTTTCTGGCATCTGATCGATCATCGCCTTGAGAAAACCCGAGATGAACACCTTCAGGTCCTCGTCGCGCGGCTTCGTCACGAAGCGCAGGCGGGCAGTCTTGCCTTCCTCCCAACCGGTCAGCGTCATCGTCATGTTGGTCCGCAATACCGCGCCCGCCACTTCGACCGTTTCGGCCGGAAGCTCGACCAGCTTGTTCAACTCAAGCGGCCGGTTGAAATATCCGGAGGACTTCTGGCCCTTGGCGATCAGTTCGGCGGCGCTCTGCGGCGTCATGTCCTTGACCACGAGCTGGAATATCTTCAACTCGGTGGCGTCCTCGCCTTTTCCCATGTCGGCCAGGGCGTTGATCGTCGCCTTGATGGTCTCGATATTGTCGACGCTTACGGGACGCAGGTCCTTGTCCATCGTCACCTCGGCAACGCCGATGCCCTTGATCATACCTTCGACCAGCTTCATCTGCATAGGCGTGAACTTGGGCTTGCCGTCGGGACCGGCCGACTGCATGTCGAACGAGGAGATGCGGTAAGTCGCCTTGAAGCCGTCGCCCTTGCGCGTCACGGTCGCGTCGGCGCCCAGGGCGATGTGCTTGGTTTCCTTTTCGCCCATGCTCTCCTCGACATCGTCGGAGACCATGCTGGTGGTAAAGCTGAAATTGTCAGGAAAAACAGGTTTGATGACGTGTACATCCTGCGCCAGAGCCGGCACGGACAATAACGAAGCCACGCCGGCGGCGCAGGCGAGAACGGATTTGAATGACATGTAAGCCCCCCAAGGAAAATGTGAGGACAACTTACAGGCGCGCCGGCGTTACGGAAAGGCCTTTCATAAGAAAAAGCCCTTGCGACGAACAAAGGGCCGCTCCCTTCCGGGAACGGCCCTTCCATTGTCGTGGACTGCACGCAGCCGGCTCAGCCGAGCCTGACCTCCGCAACGGAGGCCGTGCCCGCATTCGTTGCCGCCCGCGGCATGTGACAATGAGACATCGGACCACCTTCCTTTCTAATGTTGAACCTGTACCGGATATGGGCGTCCCGTTCGCGGTTTCAAGGGAGGCCATCTTCGATTCCGACGGCCAACAAGGTTGCCCCTCAGGTAAAGACCAGATCGTCCCGCGTCACCGTCACGCCACCCGAAATCAGCGCCAGTTCGAATGCCGCGCCTGAACCTGCGCCATCGGCATCCCACCACAGCTTGCCGGCGACGGCGTCCCAGATGAACTGCGCTCCCGTGCCGTTGCCCGCCCCGCCTTAGATGCTGTCATTGCCCGCCAGGATCCAGTCATCGCCATCACCGCCGTCGACCAGACCACCGGTTCCGTAGCCGAACAGCCGATCATCACCGTCGCCGCCTTTCAGTGTGTCATCGCCCTCGAAGCCATGGATGGTGTCGTTGCCACCCGCGCCGTCCAGGCTGTCGGGGCCGCTCGGTACCCGTAATAATAGCCATCTCTGACCCCCCGGGAATGTGCAGGCTGAAAATCGCAGCGCCTGAAACCAGCATATGGTTAACACAGTAGCGTGACACCGCATTCCGCGCAATCTGAAGATGAGCGGACATTTATTCAACGCGATATGGCGAAATAAGACAAAAGCCTGGATCGGAATCGCGATTCCATTTTAATCGTTCCGATCTAACGTTCCTGCGGCGGAAAGGGATACAGTCTACGGACCGGGCAATAGCGGCGTCCACGCCGCGGCACGGCGTTCGGCCTCGGACACCTCGCCAAGCGACATGCCCTTGCTCGTATTTTGCCGTGCGCCGCGCGTCAGCTGTACGAGGGTCGGCTCATAGGTATCCGCCAGCAACAGCCACTTGTACGCCTCAACCTTGTCCACCACCACACCCTGGCCGGCGTTAAGCATGAGGGCGTAGCCATATTGCGCCTTGCCTTCGCCCTGTTCCGCTGCCCGGCGCAACATGTCCGCGGCCGCGGCCGGATCGGCCGCCACACCATCACCGTCACGCAGCATCTGACCGTAGCGCGCCTGCGCAAAGCTAATGTTCTGCCGCGCCGACTTGGCCAGCCAGTCGACGGCGGTTGCCTTGTCGGGCAAAACGCCAAGATCACTGAAATACATGAGCGCCAATATGCCCTGGGCAATAGGATGCCCCTGATTTGCCGCCTTGAGATACCATTCCGAAGCGTCAAGCACGCTTCGCTTGACGCCCTGTCCCTGGAGATACATGTCGCCGACCAGGAATTGCGCCTGCCTGTGGCCGGCTTCCGCCAGAGGTCGCAAGGCTTTCAACGCTTCATCGTAACGTCCGGAACTCAGCGCCTCGCCTCCCACCGTTACCTTCTGGTCATCCGTGAGCGGCAGCGGTTTCCACGCCTTGACCAGGCCCCCGGCCTTCGTCCGTTGGGCCGGCGTCAGCTTCACCGCGGCTTCGTCACGCGACTTGGCATAAGAGGCACGATTCCAACCATCGCCTTCGGCTGTGACCGCCAGGTCCAGCCAGACGAAGGCCTGGACCGGATCCTTCGGCACACCCAGTCCCTTGGCGTACATTTCGCCCAGAAAGTGCTGCGCGCTTTCATCACCCTGGTCGGCGGCCTTCCGGAACCAGGTCGCGGCCAGCGCGTGATCCGCCGGCACCTCATCGCCAAACCGGTACATGACGCCCAGCCATAGTTGCGCGTTGGCATAGCCCTGATCTGCAGCCGCCTTCGACCAGGCGACCGCCAGCTTCGGGTCGGCCGGAACACCGCGCGTGCCGAGATAAATCTGCCCCATTTCGGCTTGGGCTGGCGCATTGCCGGCCTGGGCTGCGCTGTGGTGGCCGATCAGGTATTTCCACCCTACCTTTTTATCAACGCCCACAGGCGGGGCAAGACTCACCGGTGGGACCGGAATCTGGGCCATGGCCGATGAGACGGCCACAACGAAAGGCAAGGCCAGAACCAAGGCCCTGAATGACGATCGCAGGAATGATGTATGCATATTTGCCCCCGATGCACGACCGAAGCCGCCCAGCGAACAATTAACGGCAAAACTCCGTTATGAAAACCCGTTTCTCGTCGTGGGGAATCCCATGACCGAAAGTTAAGTAGCCGGCACGGCGCTCATCCCATAGTCTGCCCTTTCGTTCGGGAGACCACCATGAAACAATTCGTCGCCGCTTTCCTGCTGGCCGGAAGCGCATGCGCCGCCAATGCCCAGATCACCGTCGCGCCGGCCTCGCCCTATATCGAAGCCACCGATTCCGGCGACAGCGCCAATTTCGACATCATCGTCACCAATGCCAAGGCTTACCCACAGACCCTGAGCCAGATCGACATCGTCTATCTCGACGCCCAGGGGGCTACGGTCTGGGAGCGCCGCATCGACGGCAACGGCGTCGCACCGGCCATCGCCACCATCCCCGGACGCGAACTTGATGCCGGCGCTTCGAAACTGATCTTCAACCCCTTCCCCGTGCAGCCGCCGGGCCAGCACGCCGCGTCCGTCCGTATCCGGGTCACGCTGGAAGGCGAGACCGAAGCGGCCGAGGTATTGGAGACCACAGCGAAGCTGCAGCCCGCCCCGGCCCTTGCCTTACGCCTGCCCCTGTCGGGCAAGGTCTGGATATGGGACGGCCACGACCTGTTGTCGCATCATCGCCGCTGGGACTACACGCACCCCGCAATCCACGGTTTCGGCTTTCGTGCCAACGCCATGCGCTATTCCTATGACCTGGTGCCCGTCGACGCGCAGGGCCGGATGGCGACGGGCGACGAGACGCGCAACGAAAACTTCGTCGGCTTTGGCGCGCCCGTCATGGCCCCGGCTGACGGTACGGTGGTAGACGTCCAGAACGACTGTCCGGACGACCGCAAATTCGATCCGGCCGTACTAAGCAAGAACCTCAACCTCGTCTTCGGAAACTATGTCGTCATCCGCCACGCCAACGGGCTGCACAGCATCCTCGGCCACGTCAAACAGGGCAGCGTCGCGGTCCACCCCGGCGACACTGTCAAACAGGGGCAGATCGTGGTCGCCATCGGTGCCTCCGGCAGTTCGCTGTTCCCGCACCTGCACTACCAGCTCCAGCAGGGGCCGGACATGAACAGCGAAGGTGTTCCCAGCCGCTTCGACGGCGTGCGCACGCTCAACCGGCCGAGCCAGTCCGGCACGATCGACAGCGGCGATGTGGTGGTTGCGCAGTAATCCCAAAAAATGAGGCGCGGATCCATCCGCGCCTCACCCGGCATTGTCCGTGCCGGAATATCATTATGGTCGCCGTCTATTCCTTGACGGTATTGGCGGCGTCGCCGACAGCGTCGCCGGCGCGCTCGACGCCACTGCTGACGGCAGAGGTAACGTCATTGACCGGAGCGGCACGGTTCTGCGTCATAAAGATGAAAGCGCCGACCGCCAGCAAAGCGATCAGGAGAATGGCGACAATGGTCAGGGCGCTGCCACCGCTATTGTCGACAACGGGTTCGCGGACGACTTCGCGCTCCACGACAGGGGGATTGTTCTGGATATGAACGTCAGCCATGACAAAACTCCTCTGGAAAGCTGAACGGCGCAGACTATAGGTCGGGCGGCGCAAAGAGGCGCTCTGGAAAGGACGGAAGTTCGTAGGAACGCGGTTAAGCAACCCCCTGGCGGTCTGTTCAGACACGGAGCCGGAAAACTTGCCGGATATTGACGCACCGGGATAACCGGCCGGACCTGACCGCGCGAATGTCGCCCAGAGTGACCGTCAGCCCAGGATGAACTGGTCGCTGTCGATATCGGATGCGCCTTTCAGCAGGATGGTGTCGGCGCCATAGCGCAGCAGAAGGCCTTCGGCGACATCGACAACGCTGACCTGGGACAGCTTCAGTTTTGTGGCGCTGAGATCGATGAAGTCATCGGCGGCGAACCCCACGATGACGTCGTGACCGTCGCCCGTGCCGAAAACAAAGCGGTCCGCGCTCGCGCCGCCAGCCATCAGGTCATTGCCGCGCCCGCCGACCAGTACGTCCCTGCCGCCGTCGCCCATCAGGTTGTCGTCGCCGTTTTCGCCGTACAGGCTGTCATTGTCCTGGCGGCCGTAAAGGACGTCATTGCCATCACCGCCATGGAGGCGATCGTTCCCGGCCAGGCCATAAAGCCTGTCGTGGCCACCGCCGCCAGCCAGCACGTCCGCGCCGTTCCCGGCGGTCAGGATATTGTCCAGCCCATTGCCCGTGCCTTTGAAAGCGGCGCTGCCCTTGTAGGTCAGCTCCTTCATGCCGGCGCCCAGGGTATATTCGGTCCGGCCGGTCTCGATGCTCGTGCCGGCAATCCGCTCATAACCGTCAACAGCGGCAGTAAGAATGTCGTCCCTGGTCAGTCCGGTGAAGTTCTTGACTGTGATCGTGTCGCCACCGGCAAAGGTGATGACGGTATCCTTGCCGACAACCCTTATGTCCATGTCGGCGAACGACACCTTCATCCGGCTCAGGTCGATCGTGTCGCGATTGCCGGCGGTACGGCTGAAGTCGGCGATGATGTCGCGGCCAAACCCCTTGCCTTCGAAGACAAAGGCGTCGTTGCCGGCGCCGCCGTGCAGCACGTCATTGCCCTTGCCGCCGGACAGCTGGTCGTGACCGCCGCCGCCGCTCAAGGTATCGTTGCCGGCGCCTCCGGTCAGGACATCGTTGCCCGGGCCGCCGGTGAAGGGCGAGGTCAGTGCGCCGATCACCTTCGACGTCGCCGACAGAACAATGTCGGCAATGCCTTGATCCGTTGCAACATTGACGATGTTCAGAACCGCGCCCTTGTCTTTCAGGTCGAACAGCAGCGCCTCGCCGGTAGAGTCGGTGAACTCGGAATCCCGGATCGTCGCGCGTGCACCGGCAGCCAGCCAGACATTGACCGGCACGGTCGACATGCCACCGTGATAAACCGGATCCTTGCCCGTGACGTTTTCCAGAACCGTGTCGTCGGCCCAAAGACGAAAGTTGCGCGTATTGCCTTCAGCCACCGCGTTGATCAGGGTGGTCGATGACGATTTGAGGTCGTAACCCGCATCGGTCGCGTTATAGGCCAGGGTGTTGATGAAGGCGATGTCGTAAACGCCCGCCTCGGTGGCGAAGCCGTCGCCGTTCCAGTAGGCATTGACCGTATCGGTGATATTGCCCATCTTCGTGTCCCTGACGACGACGGCATGAACCGTGCCTTCCAACTGGACACCGGTGGCAAAATTGGCCCCATCGATATTGCGTCCGTCGCCGCTGACATCCTCGATCAGGACATTGTTCGTATTGTAGCGCAGCGACACAACGTTCTTGGCGAAGCCCTCGACATCGACATCGCGGATGACCAGGCCCGACACCGTCGCACTGGACGCTTCGCCGGCCGCCAGATTGTAGACGAAACGGTTGATATTGTCCGCCGTCATGTGTTCCAGCGAGATGTTGCGGAGCGCGCCCCCCAACCGAAAGGCGGTGTGCACGTCTTCGAACGCCATGTTGGCGAATTTCAGATTGCTGGCGCCATCCAGCAGGCGAAAGACTTCGAGACCCCGCGCCGCTTTCGGGAAATAGGTTTCGGCACGGCTGCTGACGAAGGTCGCATCCATGTCGGCCCCCGATGACGACACGCCCTTGATGGTGATGGCGCCCGCTGCAGTGCCGCCATGGGTCAGGCTGATGGCCTTGGAGATCGTATAGTCGCCCTTGTCGGCCAGGATCAGGATGCGGTCGCCGGCTTTTGCCTTGTCCAGCAAGGTATCGAGTTGGCCCAGCGTGGAGGCGTTCCTGATGCCGGCGCCGGTCTTGGTTCCACTGCCGGTCGGAGAGATGTAGTAATCGGTCACGCCACTATACCCCGTTTGATTTTATAAAGAAATGTGACGCCCGCTCAAGGAATGACAAAGCTTAAGCATCGATCCGTTATCGACGCAGGATAGAAACGCAACAATGGCTCAACCGGAATGTCTGAAGCAGGTCAGCAACACATATCGACTGACGCATATTAACCGTGATCTACTCAACAGAATGAGCCACCACTTATGGAAAACTTATAAAGAAATCACCCCTGTTTGCCGGATTCGCAATTATTCGCCAAACAATGTGGTAAATGCGTGACCCTTTCGCCAAAATGGCGAGCCCGTCACATCGGCCGGAAACGTTCCTGGAAGCCGGCGCTCACCGGCACGGTTTCGGCGCTGCCATGCAGGTGCACCCTCAGCCGCCCGTCCTCGTCGCGGCGGATGGCGCGGATGGCCGAGACGCGCACAATGGCGCTCCTGTGGACTTGCCAGAACACCTCGGGGTCGAGCTGGCCGATCAGGTCCTTCAGCGGCGTGCGGATGTGGGCGGACCCGTGCGCCGTCAGCACGCAGGTGTATTTATCCTCGGACCGGAAGGCCAGGACGTCATCGACCGCGATCATGCGGATGGTGTCGCCCACGCCGGCCGATATCCAGCTCATCCGCCGCGTCGGCGGCGCCAGGCCTGCTTTCAATGCGTTCAGGAGCGCCGTCGTGTCCACACGCTCATGGGCTTCGATGCGCCGGCGGATACGGGCGATGGTGGTCATAAGCCGGTCGCGCCGGACCGGCTTGAGCAGATAGTCCACCGCTCCGTCCTCGAAGGCCTTGAGCGCGAACTCGTCATAGGCGGTGGTGAAGACAACATGCGCATCGGCTGCTGCCCGTGCGACCTCAAGACCGCTGACCCCCGGCATGCGGATATCGAGAAAGGCGACGTCGGGCCGCACCGCTTGCATGGCTTCGACCGCCGAAAGGCCATCGGCGCATTCGGCGGCAATGACAAGCTCAGGCCACAGCTCTGCCAGCAGGGTTTTCAGTTCGTGGCGCTGGGCGGCCTCGTCCTCGGCGATCAGGGCGGTGACGGTCATGGCGCGATCATCTCGATGACGGCGCGCGTACCGCCGCCTTCGCGGCCGGCAATATCGAGCGACGCGTCGCCACCGAAGCGATTGCGCAGTTGCGCCCGCACATTGGTCAGTCCCAGCCCGTGCCTGGGCCCCGGCGTCAGCCCCGCTCCATCGTCCTCGACCGCGACACTCAGGCGCCCGTCATGCAGCCCGGCGCGGATGGCGATCTCGCCCGGGCCTGGCTTGGGCTCAATGCCGTGCTTGACGGCGTTCTCAACCAGGGAAATCAGGATCAGCGGCGGAAAGGCCATGGCGCGCACGCTCTGGTCCGCTTCGACGACGATGCGGATACGACCGTCCATGCGCACATTCATCAGCTCCAGATAGCGGTGGCAGATGTCGATCTGCTTGCCCAGAGTCGCGTCCTGCAAACCCGTGTCGCGAAAGCTCGGCAGGGTCGAGCGCAGATAGTCGGACAGGGCGTCGATCGTCGCCGCGGCGCGTTTCGGATCGGTGGCCACCAGCGAGCGCACCGACGCCAGGGTGTTGAACAAAAAGTGCGGCTCGACCTGGGCCTGCAGCACGGCCAGCCTGAGATCGGCCGCGTCACGTTCCGTCCGCATGGCGTTGACCTGCACCTCGGCCTCGTAGGCGGCCATGCGCCGCCGTTCGCTCAGATAATGAAAGAGGGCGACAC
Source organism: uncultured Asticcacaulis sp. (assembly GCA_946480525.1). The sequence continues at coordinate 8,562 of CAMLLA010000014.1, forward strand.
CGCCGCCCACGGCCACAAGCACCATCGTGCCGTTGTTGAGCGTAAAGCTGAGAACCGTGGAAATACCCTGGAACAGCGCCGGTATCGGCGCCTTCATGTCGGGTGCGTTCAGGGCGGACATCAGGTGATCGTGATACTCATCAACCAAAGCGTCCGCCATCGTGGCGATGGCCAGTCCCAACAACAGCGCCACGACGACCAGCCCGCGTTCGATATGCAACGGTAGGCCGAGATAACGCACGCCCGTCGCCAGAAGCGGCCCGGCATTGACCATGACCAGCCCGCCGATAGATGCCACCAGGGCCAGCGACGGCCAGTCGTGCATGGCATTCATCCCGAAGGCGTGCCAAGACGCATAGCCGACGCCATAGACCACGGCGATCGGCCAGAACAGCCAGCCGCGCCGCACCCACCACGGCCAGGAAAATGCCGGATACATGTCCTGGCGGCGCCACCACGCCGAATGGTCGTCATAAGCGTTGGGCGGCAACGGGGTCGAAAGATGGGTCACGTGAGTCATGCCTCATCATAGCCCCTTCCCCGCCCTGACGCATCCTGCTCCATCGCGCGTCCGGCAAGGTTCATCCGTCGCAGGAGCGCTTTCGTCGCATGGCGTCCCGGGCGATCCAAAACGACCTTAGGTTTCAGCCTCACACGAAACGCTTTTCGGGAGGCTGTCATGATCCGTCTTACCCTCGCTGCTGCGCTCATTGCCGGAGTGGCTTTACCCGCGCACGCCGACATGCGCGTTTCGCCGCAATGGCTGGCCGCCCACGCGCAGGATCCGGACCTTGTCCTTTTGCATATTGGCGACAAAGGCCGCTACAAGGCGAAACACATTCCCGGTGCGCGTCACGTCGATCTCGACGACATCGCCACAGAGTCTGGCGGCCTAAGCCTGCAACTGCCCGCCGCCGCCGATCTGAAAGTCCGGCTGGAAAAGCTTGGCATCTCTTCAGGTTCGCGCATCGTCGTCTATTACGACCAGGACTGGATCTCGCCCGCCACACGCGTCGTCTTTACGCTCTATGTTGCCGGACTTGGCGAGCGGACCTCGCTGCTCGACGGCGGCCTCGCCCACTGGAAAGGGCCGGTGACGCGCGACGTACCGGCTGCCAGGACCGGCCGCCTGAATGATCTCAAGCTCCTGCCGGTCATAGCCGACCACGCCTTCGTGCGGGCGCACCTGACGGCAAAGGGCTATGACATCATCGATGCCCGCGCGGCCATGTACTACGATGGCGTCCATCCCGGCGGACCGATGGGCCACACGAAGTCCGGCCACATTCCCGGTGCGAAGAACCTGCCGTTCAGCACGATCAATAATGACGACCTGACGCTCAAAACCCCTGCCGAGTTCAAGGCGCTGTTCGCGGCTGCGGGCGTCAGGCCGGGCGACCGCGTCATCGCCTACTGCCATATCGGCCAGCAGGCCACCGAGGTCCTGTTCGCCGCCCGCGAAGCCGGGATCGACGCCCTCCTCTACGACGGCTCATTCGAGGACTGGGCCATCCGCAACGCTCCGGTGGAAAAGTGACGCGCCCATATGCCGATCCCTATCTGGCAGGCATTGGTCTCGGCTGCGTGCTGATCGCCTGCTTCGCCCTGACCGGTCAGGGGCTCGGCGCATCCGGCGCCTTCGCCGAGGCTGCCAGCGCGAGCGTGCCCGTCACCAATTCCTGGATCGACGGCTACCGCGCCGATGGCCCGCCCCGGACGTCATGGATCGTCTGGGAGGTGGCAGGCATCATGATCGGCGGCGGGGTTTCCGCGTGGCTCGCCGGACGCTTCCGCCTTCAGATCGCGCGCGGGCCGTCGCTTGCCGTGACGCCGCGCCTGGTCTCCGCGCTCATCGGCGGCGCCATCATGGGATTTGGCGCCGTTCTGGCGCGCGGCTGCACCAGCGGCCAGGCGCTTAGCGGCGGCGCGCTTTTAAGCACCGGCAGCTGGATCTTCATGCTGATGGCCTTTGCCGGTGGCTTCGCCTGCGCGCCGCTTGTCCGGAGGCTATGGTCATGACCGGGCTTTTCACTGCGCTCGCCATCGGTGTTGCCTTTGGGTTTACGCTCGAACGCGCCGGTCTCGGCGATGCCAAAAAACTGTCGGGCCAGTTCTATTTGCGCGACTTCACTGTCTTCAAGGTGATGATGACAGCCATTGTAACGGCGATGCTTGGCCTCTTCTGGCTGGGCCGGCTCGACATCATCCCGTTCGCGGCACTTCATGTCCCGGAAACTTTTCTGTTGCCCCAGGCGACGGGCGGACTGGTCTTCGGCATCGGCTTTGTCATCTGCGGCCTGTGCCCCGGAACCAGTTGCGTCGCCGCGGCCTCAGGACGGATCGATGGCCTGGCCGTCGTCGCCGGCCTGTTTGCGGGTGTGCTCATGGCCGGCCTCGCCTTTCCCCTCTATGCCACGTTCTACAATGCCACGCCGATGGGCGTCCTGACCCTGCCGCGCCTGACCGGCCTGCCCTATGGCGTGATCGCCGCCGCGGTCACTGCGCTGGCCATCGCGGCCTTTGCACTGATCGACCGTTTCGCGAGGTCGAAATGACGATGTCCCGCCGCCTCGGCCTTGGCGCCGCAGCCCTTGCCGGACTGGCCGCCATCGCCGGCACGCCGTATCGCCACGCCAAAGGCCGGATCAACATCAGCCGCACCGTCCGCGCCATCGAGGACGGCACGGACCATGTCTCGGCGCTCGACCTCGCCGAATGGATCAAGGACCGCAAGCCGGGTCTGCGCGTCGTCGACGTCCGGTCGCCGCCGGATTTCGACGCCTATGCCATCCCGACGGCCGAGAACATCCCGCTCGCACGCCTTATGGAAACCCCCTTCGCGCCCCATGAACTCGTGGTCCTCTATTCCGAAGGCGGCGCCCATGCCGGTCAGGCCTGGGTACTGCTCCAGGCGCTGGGCATTCAAAATGCCGTCTTTATCCCCGGAGGGCTGACCGACTGGCACGAAGACGTCATGTCGCCCGTTCTGTCTCCCGGCCCGGACCATGCGCGCCAGGCCGAACTCAGCCGATATTTCGGCGGCCAGCCAGTAATCGGCGACGCGGCTTTGATCCGCCCGCCCATGCCCATCCGGAGGCGCGGATGTTAGACGGCGCACTTTCCGGATATACAACCGACTTTGACTCCCTGCGCGCCAATGAATTCGCCCGGCTGGACAGTCACGGCGTCGCCTATCTCGACTACACGGGTGCGGCGCTTTACAGCGCGTCCCAGGCGGCCGCCTACGCCGCCCGGATCGCACGAGGCCTTTACGGCAATCCGCATTCCACCCACGCTCCCTCTTGCGCCGCCATGGCCGACATCGCTGCCGCGCGCGCAATGGCGCTCGCGTTTTTCGATGCCGATCCGGACCTTTACGACATCGTGCTGACGGCCAATACCAGCGCCGCCATCAAGCTCATCGCCGAAAGCTATCCGTTCGGGCCTGCCCGCGGCCTGGTCCTCAGCGCCGACAACCACAACTCGGTCAACGGCCTGCGCGAATACGCCAGGTCCGCCGACGCGCCGGCCCACGTCCTGCCGCTGACCGGAACACTGCGCCTCGACAGCCCGGCCGAGCGCCTGTCCTTAAGCGCGCGGCGCATGGGCGGAGGGCTTCTCGCCTTCCCCGCCCAGTCGAACTTTTCCGGCGTCCGCCATGACCTCGGCCTGATCGGGACGGCGCAGGACCTCGGCTTCGATGTCCTGGTTGACGCCGCGGCCCTGGGGCCATCCGGCAAGGTTTCGCTGAACGACCATCCGGCGGACTTCCTCGCCTTCTCATTCTACAAACTGTTCGGCCTGCCGACCGGAATGGGCGCGCTGATCGTCAGGCACACAGCGCTCAACCGGCTGCGACGCCCGTGGTTTGCCGGCGGCACGGTCGATTACGTTTCGGTTGCCCATGACCGCCATCAGCTGTCGCCCGGACATCATGGTTTCGAAGACGGTACACCCGACTTCCTTGGCGCCGGCGCGGTCATCGAAGGCTTCGGCTTCCTCAGCCGCATCTCACGCCCTGACCTGTCCGCCCGCATGACCCTGCTTGCCCGTCATGCCCTCGACGGCCTGACACAGCTTGCACACAGGGACGGGACGGCACTTGTCCGGCTGCACGGTCCTGAAGACCTGACGCAACGCGGCGGCACCATCGCCTTCAATGTGCTGGGCCGCGACGGTGCGGTCGTCCCTTACGAAGACATCGAAGCGCGCGCGGCGGAGGCAGGCGTCGCTGTCCGGGGCGGGTGCTTCTGCAATCCCGGCGCCGCCGAAGCCGCCTTCGGCTATGCGGACAGCGGCATGGTCCGCTGCCTCGACCAGCTGAACGGCCGCTTTACGCCAAGGGCCTGGCGCGACTGCATGGGTGCGAACACGCCGGTCGGCGCCGTGCGGCTGTCGGTCGGTCTGCCCACGACCATCGCCGATATCGATCGGGCCCTGGAGGTTATCGCCGGCTTCACCGCGTGAAAGCATACCGCCGTTTGACTCGCCCACAGGATGTGGCACAGTCTCGCCCGGCGACCTAGGGGGCGGGGCAAATGACGAATTCCTACAGGCTTATGACGCTGAAGCAGATGGTGGTCCCCAACGGCCGGCTGTCCCGCACGCAGTACTTGCTGCACATGACCATTTCCGGCGTGCTTTTCATGGCGCTCTTTATCGCCTTCCTGATCTTCTATAACCCGCTCGACTTCGAAGGAATCCCGCGCACCCTGAGGATCGGCGCCATGACCCTCGCGATGGCTCCCCTTGGCATCTTCACGCTGTTCCTGACCGTCAAGCGTGCACACGACCTGGGCATGCCAGCCGTCGTGGTGACCCCCATGTTCATCTCCGTGCCTTTCCTCGTCGCCAGAGCGGCCTTCCCGGAGGCCCCCGAAGCGCTGGAAAGGGCCGTCAACATCACCACGGACATCGTCAGGACGGCCAATATCGGCATGGGTTTCTACTTCCTGCTGGCGCCTGGTGAAAAGGGCTTGAACCGATATGGTCCGGACCCCTTGGCCGGCTGAGCGGCAGCCTCCGCCAGATTTTGACAGTGTCAGACTCCTTTATCAGCTGTCATCCGGTTGAGCGCCGGCCTGCAATCTGTGAAAGCCGCTCACCAGGACGTGTCCTGACCTACATGCCGCCTTCCTGTATGAGCACACCAAACCAAGGAGCGCCCCATGCCCAAGAACACGATCTGCCTGTGGTACAATAACGATGCCGAAGAGGCCGCCCGCTTTTATGAGGCGACCTTTCCGGACAGCCGCCTCACGGCTGTGCACCGTGCGCCGTCCGACTATCCCGGCGGCAAGGAAGGCAATGTCCTGACCGTCGAATTCACCGTCTTCGGCATTCCGTGCATCGGACTGAACGGCGGCGACGTCTTCCGCCACAGCGAAGCGTTCTCATTCCAGATCGCCACCGACGACCAGGCCGAGACCGATCGTTACTGGGACGCTATTGTCGGCAATGGCGGCAAGGAAAGCGCCTGCGGCTGGTGCAAGGACAGGTGGGGCCTGTCGTGGCAGATCACGCCGCGCGTCCTGACCGACGCTATGGCCAAGGGCGGCGATGTCGCCAAGCGCGCCTTTACGGCCATGATGGACATGAAGCGGATCGACGTCGCCGTGATCGAGGCGGCGGTGCGCGGCTAAAGCGATATGCCAAAAAGTGTGTAGCGGTTTTTGGCCAAATATCGCGACAAAATAAGAAGCTCTAACCTTCGCCTTCCTTGTAAGGCACGACCGTGCCGTCAAGGAAGCGATTGTTGGCCTCACGCAGCTTCGCCGCCGCGTCGTCGTACAGGAAGGGCAGGAAGGCGTAGCGTCGGCCGCGCGTCACCTTCGATACCGTGTGCAGCAGTGAGCACGAGAAGACGACCGCCCCGCCCACCGGCGGCTTGAAGCTGCGCGGGCCGTATTCCGGAAAGTTCAGGTCGCCGCCATCGAAATCGTCGTTGAGGTTGATCGACACGGCGAACTTGCGGTGGGCCGTGCCCTTGGTGGTGTTGTCGCGGTGCGGGCGGAAATGCCCGCCGTCCTCGGCCGTGTAGCAGGCGACGATGTAACGCTCCATGCGCGTCACGGCGAACTGGAAGACCTTTTCGATCTCCGGGCGGATGCGCCTGTGCACCCGTGCCTGAAGGGTCTGGACCAGATCGTCGTCACTGATATGCAGGTCGCGGCGACGCTTGAAGCCGGGGTCAACCACGGTCGTGGTCAGCCCGTCCTTCTCGCGCATGAAGCCGCTCTCTTCCGGCGCGCCGGTCTCATAACAGCCGATCAGCCGGCTGCACAGCTCAGGCTCGAAGACATTGGGCAGGTAGAGGACGGGCGCCATCAGGTCCACGCCGGCAAAGCGGGCAGGCGGCGGCAATGCGGCGATCATGTCGAGAATGGCCGCAAGGTTGCTGCCGTCCGGCTGCATGGGGAAGACCTTCATGATCCGCAACGTCGGATCGACCAGCATCCAGCAGCGACGGTAACTGCCGCGCACACCCCCAGCCGGCGCTGCGCCGAACAGGGTCGAGACCCGCTTGTCGAAGTCCCAGAAATAGCGCTGGCCCGGAACGACCTCCTGTAACCGTCCCTCGCTCTGGTCTTCCGTGTCGATCGAGACGCCGAAGAAACAGACGTTTTCGTCATCGAACAGACCGGCGCGTGCGGCGATGTGCTTGAGCTGCGCTTCGGCCACGTCATCCTTGGCCGTGCCGAAGAAGCCGAGCAGGATGTAACGGCCGCCGAGCGACGAAAAGTCAAAATTGGGATGGCAGCTCGCCGCCTGCTGAAACCACGGCGCGGGCTCACCGGCTTCGAGATTGCGGTAACGCGGCAACAGGGCCGAAGGAACATGATCCATGAGGCGGCGAACAACCTGAAAACGAAAACGGTCGCGCATCCTCTCACATCAATGTCTCTAAAGACTTACCGCGCAGGGTAAATTACGGCCCCTACCTCTCCCGGAAATTGCTCCATACCATCTTGCCTTCATGGTTGACGATAATGCTCCAGATCTGCCGCCCCTTATCGAACCTGACCTCGTACTCGTCACCGCCCAGCGCATCGACACCCAGAAAGGCGATGTGCTGGATCGGGCCGAGCTCCGCCACCATAGCCTGAAGCGTGGGCGGCACCGGCCCTTTCAGCGCCTCGGCCAGGCCGGGACTGAACAGCTGGAACGGCTGCCGGCCCTTCGCCAGCCCCTCGACCGACAGCCGCACCAGTTCAGCGCCGCCGGGATAGGCTTCGGTGCGGCGGACCATAAGTCGTTCCTCCAGGACCTCATCAAGCGTGGTGCTCTCCGCGACCGGTTTCTGGCTTGCCGCCAGCGCCAGGGCATATCCCTTGGCAAAAGCGGCGTCCGCCGTCGTCATGACCTCCGGCTGCACCCCCACCCCTTCCCAGCTTGCCTTGGTGATCGGGTTCTCGGCACGGCCGGTTGGAACAAAGATGATCAGATCATTGCCGACCGGCCAGGTTCCGCCGGGATTGGCGCCACCGCCCGTGGTTTCGCCGACAAGGCGGGCGCGCTTCAACTGCTGCATATCGTAGGAAAACTCTTCGCCGCCCGAAAAGGTTCCTTTGCTGGTCAGTACGACGACCGGCTTTCCCAGGTAGGACACAGGCGTCGGCCCGGTCGAAAACACTTCCCGGTTATACTCCGACGTGCCGGGCCTGCGCCAGATCAGGTCGTTGACGTGCACAGGTGCCGCCGGATCGACGAAGAAGCTGACCAGATAGCTGACCGCGGCCGGATCACCGCCATGATTATAGCGCATGTCGATGATCAGGGCGTCGGTGCCGGCCATCTTTTCCATGACCGGATCGGCGCCAAGCCGGAACAGTTCCGGCGGCAGGAAGCCGTCTATCCGGACATAACCGACATTGCCCTTGAGCCGGTCCGCGCGTTCGAACGAAAACATGCCCTGCGGCGCCGGCGTTTCAACGCCATCGGAAGGCGGCGCCGGCGGCTGGCCCGCAACGCTTACACGCATGTGCAGGTCGTGGGTGACGCCGCGCAGATCCGTGGTCAGCCGCTCGGCGAAGGCAGTCCGGTCAAGCCCCTCATAACCTCCGGCCTTGAGATTGGCGCGGATCAATGCGGCGGCCCGGGCGCCGACATCGGGAAAGACGTAGTTATCGATCAGCGCCGTCGCCGTGGTTTCGACCACGCTGCGCCGCGCCTCGGCATCGAACGGCGCGGCTGCGGCTGCTGCAGGTGTCGCAGGCTGTGCAACGGCGGTGGACGACGCGACAAGCGTCATGGCGGCGCCGAGCGCCAGTAACTGTTTTCTCATGGAAACCCCTCTCAGCCTCATCGCCGTCTACGAGATCTTTCGTAGTGGAAAACGGTCGATTTAAGGCACGGTCCGGGCGGATTTGCGGCCGGACCGGCTGAAACTCCAGCGCGGTTTCGAAATCGGCGATGATCCTTGTCGCTTCCTTTTCGGCGATTTGAACCTGACACTCGCAGTACCACGAATTAACGTTGGCGCTTTCACTCCGCTTGACTTCACCCGCTACACATGTAACATGAACACTACAGACGTAGAGACCGCCATGTCCGAACCCTCCGATAGCGAACTTGAAATACTCAAGCTGTTCTGGCGCGCAGGCGCCATGAGCGCCCGCGAGGTCCAGGATCTGGCTGGGCCTGAGCTGGGCTGGGCCGACTCGACGACGCGCACGGTTCTTGAGCGCATGTGCAAGAAGGGGCTGCTTGCCCGCCACCAGGTCCATGGCACCGCCGTTTATGAGCCGGCCAGCGCCAAGGTGGAAATCCTCGGTGGCTTCCTGCGCAAGCTGCGGGGGGTCTTCGAAGTGTCCGGTCCCTTGTCCGCGACCGCCTTTACCGGCAGCCAGCTGCTCAGCACCGAGGAACTGGATGAGCTTCAGGCGATCCTCGATGCCGATTCCGCGCAGAACGGGGAAGGAAAGCCGCAATGAGCCAGACGCTGCTGATCGCGCTCATGGCCTCGGTTCCGTTTGCCGGACTGTGCTGGCTGTGCGCTTTCGGCGTTGACCGCCTGGGTGCAGGCGTCCGGTTGCGCGTCGCGGCGTGGACGATGGCCCTGTGCCTTCCGGTCGTGCTCGTTGCCTGCGCTCTGATGGTCGGCGCGCTGGACCTGCGTTCGCCGCTGGCCGATCTTCGGGCACACCTGCAACCTGCGCCGATTACCGCCACGCGCCACGGCCCGTCGTCCACACCATGGGTTGAAATCGCCCTGGTCGTGCTGGCGTTGGGCGCCGCAGGCCGCCTGGCAGGATTATGGATCGCCGGTCTCAGGGTCGCCAGGGCCGTGGAGCGATCGCATCCCGTCGATAGCCCGCTGATCCCGGGCGTGGCGCCGGTACGGCAAACCGATGGCGCCACACCGGTGCTGGCCGGGTTCGGCCGTCCCGTCATCCTGATGCCGCGCAGGCTTATTACGGCGTTACCAGCCGAACAGGTTGCGCTCATCTGCGCCCATGAACAGTCGCATCTTGCGGCCGGAGACCATATCGCGCACGTCCTGGAAGAGATCGCCGTGCGGATATTCTGGTTCAACCTGCCGCTGATCGCCATACGCCGGCGGCTGACGGCGGCGCGCGAAGAGGCGTGCGACGCCCGCGTCCTGGCGTCGTGCGACGATCAGACCCGGCGCGTCTACGCCCAATGTCTGCTCGCCGCCTTCCGCGTCTCGGGCGATAAGATGGCGGTCATGGCCTTTACCGGCCATGGCAATGACGAAGCGAAGCGGCGGCTCAGCGCGATCCTGCACCCTCGCGCGGGTAAGGCGCCGGCCCTGGTCCTCGCTTGTGCCGCAGGGGTCAGTCTGGTGGCGTCGGCCGGCGGCCTGTCCGTCGCGCTTGCGGCCCAGCCGATGCCCGTGATGAACACGCTGACAAGCGCGATCGCGGCGAAGCTGACCAGCAGCGCGCCCGTGGCAGATGCGCGTGTCACCGCGTCGGTCGGGGCGCCAGTCCGGACCTCCCGTCCACGGAGCAAGCTGTCCGGGCGGGCGGAAAGGCCCGAACAGCCTGGACAGCCCGAGGTGTCAGAGCGTCCTGAGTTACCGGAACGGGCCGAGCTGCCTGAACGTCCCGAACAGCCGGAACGTCCGGAGCAGCCGGAAAGGCCCGAGATCTCTGAACGGCCCGAAGTGGCGGCGACCTGACATCCATTTAAACCCCGCCGACGCCTCACGACGGCTTTCCAATGTCCCAGCTGAAGGAAAAACCTATGCGCAACCTGGGCTTCTCTCTGGCGATCACCCTCGCCCTTGCCTTGGCGTCCGGCGGCACGCCCTCTATCGCCCAGACTGAGCCGACGGCCGCAACCGCTCAGTCCCCGTCGCCCAGGCTTCCACCGCTCAGCGATTTCGTCGGGACCTACACCTACCAGGGCGGTACCATGGAAATCGTTGCCCCCGACGAGCTTTACGCGGTGATCGACGGCGGCAAGTACTTGCTGCGCCGCAAGTCGGCGGACGTCTTCATCAACGGTGGCGGTGCGGACGTCACCTTCCATCGCGGCCCCGATGGGGTGGTGAGCGCCGTAGAGGACAATACCGGCCGCTACCAGCGTATCTCGGCCCGCATCTCGCCCCTGACCAAGGCGGGGTTCCAGCCCCGGCCTCCCGGTTCGCCGCCCTATCGCTACCAGGCGCCGCGCAACCTGCGCGACGGCATCCCGGTGGGCGATGTCGCCAAGTCCGATCTCGGCGCCGAGGCCGCTGGCCGCATCGTCGCCGGCGTCCTCGACAAGACCTGGTTGGATGTCGACAGTGTCCTGATCTTCCAGGGTGGCAAGCTGGTGCTGGAAGAGTATTTCTACGGCTATGACAGCAATACGCCGCACCAGCTGCGCTCGGCGACCAAGTCGGTGGTCGGCGCCGTCGTGGGCGCGGCCGTCGCCAACGGCGACGTCACCCTGGACGAGCCGGTCCTGCCCAGGCTCGGTTACACAGACACCGCGAACCCCGATCCGCGCAAGTCCGCCATCACCCTGCGCCACCTGCTTACCTTGCAGTCGGGCCTCGACTGTGACGACCATGTGGCCGGCTCTCCCGGTGGCGAGAACCAGCTCTACAACACCGCTGACTGGATGCGCGTGCTGGTTGATGTGAAAATGGTCGATGACCCCGGAACGGTCGGCCGCTACTGCACCGGCGCGACCTTCCTCGCCGGCCGCATGGTCGAAAAGGCGACGGGCCGTGCCCTGCCCGACTATGCGCAGGAACACCTCTTCGGGCCCCTGGGCATCCGCCGGAGCGACTGGATCTGGAACCCCGTTCTGACCAATGCTGACAAGACATTCGGCATGATGTCCATGCGTCCGCGCGACATGCTGAAGTTCGGCATGCTCTACGCGAACGAGGGACGATGGGATAACAAACAGGTCCTGCCCGCCGCCTGGGTGAAAGAGTCGCTCTCGCCGCTCAGCACCGTCGAAAACACGGCCTACGGCTACCTCTGGTGGCGCATGTGGCTGCGTGTCGAAACGCCGGACGGCCCCCGTCGCGTCTATATGAGCGCCGCGCAAGGCAATGGCGGCCAGAAGATTTATCTCGTACCTGAGCTCGACCTGATCGCCGTCTTCACGGGCTCGCGTTACAACACGGGCGGGGCGCCGCCCAACAAGATCATGGCCGGCGTGGTCCTGCCCGCCCTGCTGCAGGCGCGCGGCGTAAAGGGAGATGTAGGCGCACCAGCCCATTGATGCCGGGCTTCTCATAGGTCCCGCCCGCCTGCCTGGCGGCAGTATTGGGGCTAGCTCCATTATCAATGGCAGGCTCAGCGATGAGCCGGCTAGATCGGAATGATTTTAGATGAAAGCAATCATTCCGATCTACGTTTTTGTTTTGTTGCGATATTTAATGCGAAGTGTCCGCTATGGGCGAGGTCTTTTCAACCGTCGCCAGGTCAGTTCTATTTCTGCAAATGGCGCGGTTCGGCGGTTCAGTTCGCGGGGACATAACCGCGTTCGGCCAGGAAGCGATCAATCGCCTCGTATGCCTTTTGCTGCACCGCTTGATCCGGCTTCGGGAAGCCGTCATCGGGCTGGCCGGCCGGTGTGAACAGGTGTCCGACTCCGTCATAGACGTGCAGAACGGACACATTGCCGGCGGCCAGCATACGGTCATGGAACTTCGTGACGCCAGCCAGAGGTGTGACCGTGTCCGTCCGGCCTGTCACCATGATCGTCGGCGGCAAGCCTGGCCGGATGTGCTCGGCCGGCGAAAAATCCTCGATCCTGGTACCCGGTGGGAAGAGCGAGCGGAAATGATTGTCCTCGACGACCGAGACTGCAGGTGAAACAAGCGCCAGCAGGTTCGGGCTATGCGCCTGATCGGTCGAAAAGACTGCCGCCGACGCCGCCAGGTGGGCGCCTGCCGACCATCCCAGCGCCGCGACCTTTTCCTGATCGACACCGAGTTGCGTCGCGTGCGCCCGCGTCCAGGCTATGGCGGCCGTGGCATCGTCGGCGGCTTCGGCGGGCGAAGCGGTCTTCTGATCCGACAGTCGATATTGCGCGACGATCGTCACCATCCCTTTGCACGCATAACGATCGACCAGCCAGAAAGACCATGATGGTTCGCCCATGATCCATCCGCCGCCATGAAAAATGACAATAGCTGGACGCTCCTTTCCTTCAGTGCCGGCAGGAGAGAAGACATGCACTTTCAACGGCCCGCTTGGCGCCTGACTGAAGACATGCTCGCTCTTATCAAGCTTGCAACCGTCCTGAGCCTGTGCCGCCAATGCTGAAAATATAGCCCATATCGCAAGTCCTGCCGTCGCAGCCATAGTCCGCATGACGTCCTCCCTCTGTTTTTTACAACTGGTAGCAGACTGCGGGGATTGCGGCAACGACGTCGGCTTACGGGAGCGGAGCATCTAACCGCCGCTCATTCGGTCATATTTCCGCACTCAGCGCTGTGCGAACCGCAATCACATCCCCTCTTGTCAGTTGCCACGTCACGCGCATATACTGAACCAAATGGTTCAGTATGACGCCCTCCTTAATGCCTCTTTTGCCGCCCTGGCCGATCCCACGCGCCGTGAGGTGCTGGCGCTGCTCGGGCAGGCAGACGCTTCGATCACCGACCTGGCCGACAGGTTCCACATGACGCTGACGGGCATGAAGAAGCACGTCGGCGTTCTGGAAAAGGCCGGGTTGGTCACTACCGAAAAGGTCGGGCGGGTAAGGACCTGCCGGCTGGGCCAGCGCGCAATGGCGGAAGAGGCGGCCTGGATCGCGCGCCAGCAACGGATGTGGGCCGAACGGTTCGACGCCCTGGACGATATTGTCGAAGAATTGAAACACGCGGAGACACGCAAATGACCACCCCCGATAGCCGCACCACCGCCGAACGGATCTCCGATCGCGAATTCGTCGTGACACGGACCGTCAACGGCCCGGCGCACATCGTCTACAAGGCCTGGAGCGATCCTGAACTGTTCCGCCGCTGGTGGACACCGAAGTCATTCGGCATGACCATATTGTCGTGCGAAATGGATGTGCGCACCGGCGGCGGCTATCGTCTGGTCATCAGTCACCCCGCCATGGGCGAACCGATGGCCTTTTTCGGCCGATATATCGAGGTGGTGCCGAACGAACGCATTGTCTGGACGAACGAGGAAGGCGACGAAGAGGGCGCCGTCACGACGGTCACGTTCAAGCCCACCGGCGATATGACCCTGGTCACCTGGCACGACCTCTATCCGTCGAAGGAGGCGCTGGATGAGGCCATGGTGTCCGGCGCCACCAGCGGGTTCGACGAGCAGTTCAGCCAGCTGGAAGCGGTGCTGGGCGATTCATAGATCAGGTTTGTTAAGCCCGGTGGTGTAGACTTCGGGCATGACGCTCGAACACTGCCACAAGATCATCCTGTTGTACCGGCTGCGCGGCCGCGCGCGCGACATGATGCAGGCGCAGCAGACCGCCGGCAATCGCGCCGCAGCCGAGGTCTATGGCAAGATCGACGCCTGGCTGGAAACCCTGATGACCCGGGCCACGGCCAGGCGGTAGCTTAAGGTGAGGGGGTGGCGGGAACAGGTGCCGTCACCTCCACACGATCAGGGACGAAATCAACGATCGTCACCTTCTTGTCGGCCGTGTCCTGGATAAACTGCAAGGTTGCGGTGCCAACCTTGAGGGTGGCCATACCATTGGCGGCGCGCTTCAGTTCCAGCGTCTGGGCCGTGCGGCCATCCGACTGCCAGTCTAGCCTGAGCAATGACTTGCTCCAGCGGGCCTGGGTCAGGACGAACTTGAAGTCGTGGTCGAACTTGATATCGGCCGGCTCGAGCGCCGGCATGTGGAAGACGCTGCTTTTATCGGTCGTAAAGGTATAGGTCAGCGGTGCATTGGACGTGACGATCACCTCGGTCACCCGTTCCTTGCGGAACGGATGGCGGCCGTAGCAGGTCGGATAGCCATAGGTTTCGCGCGGGTTTTTCTTGCTGAAGAAGCAGGTCAGGTTCGACCCTTCGGGCGTCGCCTGAAAGCCG
>CAMLLA010000015.1 GCA_946480525.1 uncultured Asticcacaulis sp.
TAACGCAGCGCCTTTACCTGGGCGACCGCCGCCGCCTTGGCTTCGTCCTCGCCGATCTCGCCACGCTTGAAGCGGTCATACTGCGCGCGAATGGTGCTGCCCGCGACCTCGACGACGTTACGCGTCTTATCCATCCGGTCGCGCAGCATGACGCCGCGATAGTCGACCAGGGACATTGCCGACACGGCGACAAAGGCCACAAGCGCCAGGGCCATGATGATCTGAAGTTTCCTGGCCACCGATATGTGTGAAAGCCTGAGCATGCCTGTCCCCCTGGTCGCCATCAGGCGCAATTATGTCATTAAGTATATTTTGCCCTCAAAGATTAACATTCCCCTGCCTCAACCTGTAAAAGGCCCACTTTAAAATAACGAATTTTATGCGTTATATTTCAGTGATTTATATGGTTAATTATTGGTTAAAGTTGATGTGGCGCAAGCCTGAGGCGGCTCATGGCTTCGCCTTATGCGTCACGCGAAAGAAGTCGATATCGACATGACCCGATACCGGCGTCCCGGGCGCCGCCCTGACATAGGTGAACAGTCCCGGCCGCGAGCCCTTCCACCAGGAAAATTTCGACAGCAGGACCGGCTCCCCCAGGGCCGAAAACGTCCTGCCATCGGCGCTGTAGCTGAAGCGGACCCTCTGATCGGGCGTGACCTCGGCCCGCAGGTCAAGCGTCTTGGCCGTCACTTCCGGTCCGGGCGTCTCTACCCCGGCCGAGGCAAAGGTCACGCGCGTCATGCCGCCTTCCTTCACCGCGCCGATCCACACCGGCCTGACGCCGAACAGGGTCAGGCCTGCGCGCTGGCCATCCGTCAGGCCTGAAATATCCAGCCGCGTATGGGCCTGCATGCGCGGCCCCTGGAGGATCTGCGTCAGCGTATTACGCGACGTCGTCAGGTGCTCGGCCGCACCCGCCTTCAGCCGCATCCAGCCGGGACGTTCGTTTAAAGACCAGCGGCTATTATCGGGATTATGGTTCCACGCCCATTGCAGGCCGAGCGTCCTGCCGCTGAACTCATCCGTCGCCTGCAACCGGTCCTTCGGCTTCCACGCGCCTGTGTCCGGCGCCTTATGCGCCAGGACCGGCTGGGTATCGTTGCCCATGACCGGCCAGTCATCGACCCACTTGACCGGCTGCATATGCACGATCCGGCCAAAGGCTTCCGTTCCGTTGAAGTGCAGGAACCAGCCTTCGCCTGACGGCGTTTCGACATAGCCGCCCTGGTGCGGGCCTTTCAGACCATTGCCCGGCACCAGCACGTCCTTCCATTCGTAAGGCCCTTCGATCGTCCGCGCGCGCCCCACTGCCTGCGGGCCGGTGCCGACGCCTCCGATCGGCGCGAAGATGTAGTACCAGCCATTGCGTTTATAGACCTTGGGCCCTTCCAGGACCGGCAGCCTGGCCTTGTCTTCGGCGATCACCTTGCCGTCGTCCAGGACCTTCGTGCCGTCCGGGCTCATCCTATGCAGGACCAGTGGCCCCGCCCCGACCCTGCCGTGGACCAGCCACGCCTGGCCATCGTCGTCCCAGAACGGACAGGGGTCCTCCAGCTTCGGCTCAGCGATCACGGCAACCGGCGCGGCCCACGGTCCGGCGGGATCCGTAGCCGTCGCCATGAAAACGCCTTCGTCGGGTGTCGCCCAATAGACAAAGAACCTGCCGTCGTGATGGCGGATCGACGGCGCCCAGACGCCCGAAGCGTATTTGGTCCCGGTGACGGGCTTGGATTTGGTATCATCGATCTCATAAGGCCCCGGCATGTCGTATTCCGGCCCGAAGGTGAGTTTCGGCAGGACATGGCCGATGATTTTCCAATGCACCAGGTCGTCCGACTTCAGGACCGGAATGCCCGGCGACCAGTGAAAGGTCGAAGCGACCATGTAATAGCTCTTGCCGACGCGGATGACGTCGGGGTCCGAATAGTCGGCATATAATACCGGATTGTGGTAAGTTCGTTCGGCCGCCACAGCCGGGAGGCCCGTTGTCAGAGACAAAAGCATTGCTGCGGCAATTATCGCGAGGCGCGATATTGACCCTGTTGCGTGCGTGGTATTCATTTGACGCTCCGACAAAACATATAAGCCAGGGAAGAGACATGACCGAACCGACCGGACCACATCTCGGCCGCCGCACCATCCTTACGGCTGCCGCCGCGGGCGTCGCCGTTGCCGCCACTCCGAAAGCGCGCGCCGCCGATACGCGCAAGGCCTATGCCATTATTGGCTGCGGCAGCCGATCGCGCATGTTCCAGGACGCCATCTGGGGCCCGCATAAGGACCATAACCGAATCGTGGCGATGTGCGACACAAATCCCGGCCGAATGGCCTATGTCGCTACACGCGCGGCCAAGGCAGGCGCCCCGGCGCCCAAGGCCTATCTGGCGGCCGACTTCGACAGGATGATCCGCGAGACCAGGCCAGACGCCGTCATAGTCACCACGCCTGACGCCTATCACGTCGACTATATCCTGAAGGCGCTGGACGCCGGCCTGGATGTCATCACCGAAAAGCCGATGACCACCGATGCCGTAAAGGCGCAGGCCATCCTTGATGCCGTCAAGCGCAGCGGCCGCCATATCCGCGTCACCTTCAACTATCGCTATTCGCCCTTCCGCACCCAGGTCAAGGAACTGCTGATGAGCGGCATCATCGGTGACGTCCTGTCGGTCGATTTCCAGTGGCTGCTCAACACCGTCCATGGGGCCGACTATTTCCGCCGCTGGCATTCCAACAAGGCGATTTCCGGCGGATTGATGGTCCACAAGGCGACGCACCATTTCGACCTGGTCAACTGGTGGCTGTCCGACATGCCCGTCGCCGTTACCGCGGTGGGAAAGCGCGAATTCTATACGCCGCAGATGGCCAGGCGGCTGGGCCTTTCCGGCCCGCATGAGCGCTGCCACACCTGTCCGGAAAAGGCAGCCTGCACGTTCGAGCTCGATCTCAGCAAGGATCCGGGCCTGAAGGCGCTCTATCTCGATAATGAGAAGTACGACGGCTATTTCCGCGACCGCTGCGTCTGGCGCCCGGAGATCAATATTGAAGACACGATGAACGTCGTCGTCAGCTATGCCGGCGGCACGACGCTAAGCTACAGCCTGAACGCCTTCAATGCCTGGGAAGGGTACAACATCGCGTTCAACGGCACCAAGGGGCGGCTGGAACACTCGCTCAACGAACAGGCAACGACGGCCGGCGCGGGCGCGCCGCAGAGCGAGACCGAACGCGGCATACTGAGGGTCATTCCCATGCGCGGCGCCGCTCAGGACATCCCGCTGCGGACCGGCGCCGGCAGCCACGGTGGCGGCGACGCCGTCATGCTCAACGACCTGTTCAATCCGGCGGCCCCTGGCGATCCGCTCAGGCGGGCGGCCGACGAACGCGGGGGGGCAGCGTCGATCCTGATCGGCGTGGCGGCGAACCGTTGTTTTGAAACCGGCCAGCCGGTGCGCATCGACAGCCTGGTCACAGGCTTGCAACGGCCGGATTGGCCCACCATGCCCGGCCACGACCAGCCGGTCCCCATGCCGGTAAGGATTTAATACTGGACATTTGTAGCTCTTTTGGCGGCGCTCCCGCGAGACGGTCGGATCTCAGGGATCGAGCGGAGCGTCGCCGATCGAAGATCTCAACCTGGTCGATGTCAACCTGTGACAGCAGATCGAGATAAACCTGCCCGCCACCCTTCTGGGAGGAAGATGCGTCCACGCCGGTTGCCGCGCTGGGTGATATGGTGCGCCACACCGGGAACGATCATCGGCGCACGCCGCGCCATAACAGGAGCCTCTTATCCCGTGAAGGATCGTGACATCAGACGCGTAACTCCGCAATTGCTATCATGTCACCGTAATCCCGATGATGAATGCTGCTTCGGCTTCGGGCTCTGCATGAGCGCCAGGGCTGGCTGTCCGGCATCTTGATCGATGACACTGAGGACACGCCTTCGAGTTCCGCCTATTCCTATCAGTTTGGGGGGCTCAGCCAAGCTTATAAGCTAATCGGATACGACCCAGGCCGCGATCTTTCCTTCATCGAAGACAACCGCATTATCAGGCGCATGCACGCGAGCCACGTATTAGAGATCGGTTTAGCGCCCCAGACTCCTAGACAAGCGCACAACATTCGCATAGTCTAAATTTTTTACTTCAATAATAATGAAATATTCTTATCGCGCTTGTTGCCCATGTGTGAATTCTTGGTTACCCACAACATACTTTGCATTGTGTGGAAATGTGTGCTGAAGTCTGGACCTCCAGCAGATTTCATCATCGCTACATATATTTCCGGAAAAATTAATGTTCAATAGATCTCGAAGTTGATCTGAGTTCGGGAACCATATTGACTTGGAAGATGTCATATTAACTTCATAACAAGATCCTCCATCATAAATGAACCCGGCGTCACTTATCTTAAATTCTAACCTTCTGTCTATTTCCTGGTAGAAATTTGTATTTAGGCCCTTCATGCTATAAGCACTATGGAGCCACGCATAACGCTTAGAACCACAATAATCCTTTCTCAAGTTAATAGGCAAATGCGACCAAACGATAAAATCGCTAATGTGGTAGCCAATCAGTGTTTTTTTGGAAACATATACTCTACTAGCCGAAGGAATTATAAATTCAGCGCATGCAGATATGCACATATCTTCTATATGTACGGCCTTGCTCCTTTTAACAATGAGCTTTGAGAATTCAAGCGCAGCCGATGCATCGCCTCCATTACTACTTATATACAAATCACCAGGGAGCATTGTAGCGAATTTTGCCTTTCGCACCATTGCATAATCTATTTCTCCATCAAAAGTGCGTAGGGTTCGTGATGCACTAATCAGTGCCAACACGGCAAATACCAAGAAGATTATGACAAATGTGACGTCTCGTATGCTATAGCGCATCTCACCATTTTCCATACAAAGCAGCGCATTCCTTCTCGTCTTTTGCGTCAGCTTCGGTTTCGAGCCAGCCTCCGACGACCGGAAGCGAATCTAGTCTAATTGGATGCCGCTTACGAAAGCGCGCAGCGCTTTTAATACATTCATTATATTGATCTTTTAGATACTGGCTACGCGAGTTGGATTTGTAATTACATTCCCAACCTGGTGGACATGGTTCATTCTCGAAGATATAGCAAATGCCATCTCTCTTATCTTTACAGTCGTGTACAGGCAATGGATCCAGCTTTAGCTTGTTATCGATATTGCGGTTATTAACCAATATCCTCGGTTCCTGCACGACAATCCATGTATTTTTTGTGCTTGTAACGACGACAACACACTCACCAGTAGAATCAGGTACACTTCCTTCAGGGCAAGTAGTGTTAGGGGCACTATTATCCATTCCCATTAATCCAAATGGGTCGGTGTTATTCACCGGATCCCCAGCTGTATAAGCATACAGGTTCAGATCATCCGCCGACCCAATCGGGTCTGTCTGCAGAAACCGCCCCATCTGCGGATCATAGACCCGGGCCTTGTAGTAATAGAGCTTGGCTTCCGGCAGCACGGTCTGGCCGGTGTAACCGAAACGGGAACGGCTAGAAACCCAGTTGTCATTGTTACCCAGATCCTTGGGTTCGCCATATGGACCGTACTTGTAGAAGTCCGTCATATTGCCGACGCCGCCGGTCGCCATAACCAGACTGCCCTGGTAATTGGTGTACATCCAGCGGATATCCGCCGTGCCGGAGCCGATGAAAAACAGCAATGGGTTATCTGTGCCGGTGCCGTGGATGTAACGGCGGTCCGGCAATGCCGCCGTACCGGCATATTCGCCAATCAGATTGACGCCGTCATAAAGGAAGGTCCTCCACGTCGATCCGCCATCGACAGAATAGCGATAAAGGCGTCCTTCCGGATCGTAGTTGAGGACCATATTGGTCGAAGAGCTGTTGACGGTCAGCAGGCGGTTTTCGATGTCATAGGTCATCGTCCGGCCGCCCGAGCCTTCATAGGTCAGGTTGCCACGCGCGTCGTATCCGCCGACACTGACGATACCGGTATCGCGGTTCAGGCCGTCATAGGTCCTGTTGGTCGTTGCCCCCGACAATTCTTTGTAGTCATAAACCGGCGACGAATTGCCGGAGGAAACGATTTGCCCCGCCGGGTTGTAACCAAAGCTCCAGGTGACGTCATAAGACGTACCGGCGACGTCATTGGTCATCGACGCCAGCCGGCTTGTGCCATCATAGGTCCAGGAGGTCGAACCGCCGGCCTTGCCCTGCCCAGACAGGCGGCCAAGGTTGTCGTAGTTTTGGGTGAGAAGACCCGTCGTCATATTCCAGCCAACCGAGATTAAGCGGTTAGCATTGTCGAGACCGTAACCTACCGTGTTGAGATCGGGATGGATGACCGATATCCGCGCCGAAGCCGCATTATAGGCATAGCCCACCGTCCGGCCGTTCATGTCGGCGGAAGAGTTCAGACGCCCCAGGCCATCATAAATATAAGAGACACCGGAGCCCGACGTCGAGGCAAAGCGCTTGGACAGGATTTTGCCGGTCAGATCGTAGGTCGTGTACACATCTGCCGCACCGCCGGTCGCCGTGCAGCCGGTTTGCGCATGGACGTAGTGAACGGTGACACGATTGAGATTGTCATAGCAGTCATTCATCACCTGCCCGTCGCGGCGGCGCCAATAGGTGCGGTTGCCGTTGTTGTCGTAATCATATTGCTCATAGTCCGTCGTGCTGGACGTCCCTGAGGCGATTGTGGTGTTCGGGTAACGCAGCTTCTTCAGGCGGTCGAAACCATCATATTCCAATGTCGTCAGATTGCCGTTGGCGTCCTTCTCCGTCGCTTTCAGACCGTTGTTTGTATAGGTATAGCGGACGTAACTCTGCTCGAGCGTCTGCGGGAACCCGTTTGCCGTCGTGATGTTTAAAGCCCTTTTGACCTCCGTGATGCGGCCCGCCGTGTCATAAATATTCTTGGTAATCCGGTCTGGTCCAAAAGCGCCTTCAGTGCCAAGCGCGCAGGGATCGGCCGGCGGAGTAACCCCCATGTTCATCCGCACCGCCGTGCATATCTGGCGGCCCTGATTGTCATAGCTGAATTGGCTCAGAGTTTGTGGCGTACCATTGCCGTGGATATAGCTGGTGACTTGGTCCTTGAGGCCGCGTGCATTATAGTGCGTCACCACATAGCTAGCGCCTGCGAAGTCGCCCCCAGTGACGGACGCGCCAGTTCCGATTTCCGTCTGGGTTTCCCGTCCCATGGAATCATAGGAATGCTTCACCATCGAACGCACCAGCGCCCCACCATCATCCGGATCGACGCCGATCTCGAAAACCGGACGCCGATTGGCGTCATAGGTTTTGTAGGTCATGTCACTGGTGCCGCTGAGCGGACCGTCAACGGCGGTCACATTTCCGATCCAGTCGAAACCATAGCCTGTCGTTGCTGACAAGGAATTGTCACCAGTCGCGACAGAAGTGACGTACGGAACCAGGTTTATCGAGGTGTAGTAGTCGGTTGTTGTCTTCAGTTGATTGACAGTGCCATCGCATGTGACGGCTGTCGAACAGGTACTGGTCGTCCGCAGAAGCCAAACCGTACCGTCGTCGACCAGTGCGTTCCCGCTGTCCTTTTTCTGGGCAGTGAACTGCTGATAGGTATTAATCGTCTTCGGCGTCACGCCTGCGCTGTCAGCTGGCAGGGTCGTGGTTTCAAGTCCACCGTGCGTGCCGCTATAGGTATAGGAGGTATAATTGCCCCTGCCATCCTGGGTCCAGTTGGGCTTGTTACAGGTTTTGAAGTTGGTGCAGGTTGAATCATAATTGGCATTGACCGTGAAAGCCGACAGGCCCGAACCCGATTTTGGCGTATGGGTTACCGAGGTGACATTGCCTCGCGCATCGTAGGTGTAGGATTCTTTATTGCCTTCCGGCAGTATCTTTTCGGTAATCCGCCCCCATTTTTTTCCGTATGAATTCTGTTGCTGAAGAAGGGTATAGTTGGTCGTCTTACCGTCCACTGTGACCGACATCGGTAGCATTACGCCTTTGTGCACCGACGCCGACATCACCGTGGCATTGCTGGAGTCCTTCAGCGTCACGACACGTGGCTGGCTGGTATTGTTGATCGCCGTTTGCGTATTGTCGTTATAGGTATAATTCCATGTCGCTTCTGGATTGGTGAGGCTGGTGATACGACCGTAAACGTCATAGGTCGCATTGATCGTCCAGCCATCCGCCTGCTTAACGTAGTTGATCACCTCGACTTCAGGGATATTGGAGTCGGTAACGCCATATTCAGTACTGTTGCCCATGGCGTCGGTGACCTTGAAGGTCAGACCGCTGTTTGGATAATCAAACGTAATTGCGTTATGCCAAGCCAGGCAGGAATTGATCTGATCGTCACAATAGGTGTCGGCGCGGTTGACAGCGCGGATGACGTCCAAGCGTGAGAAATTCGCGGCTTCATATTCGTATTTGAATGCAAAGCCGCGATTGCTGACCACGCTCTTGATCCTATAATTGCAGGTCTGGGAATTCGCCGCGCAGCCTGGATCATATTCGTGGTTGATCGTCACCACATCACCATTGGGCTTGGCGATCGAAATCAGCTTGCCTTTACGAACCGGGATATAAGTCGGATTTGTGATGGTCAGTTTGTCGAAAGTATAGACCGTGCCGTCCCGAGCGGTATAAAGGAAGTAGCTAGTCGTATCCTCAAGCTTCGTCCCTGTCTCGCTGACCGAGCCTACGCTGGGCAGTTTGATCTGTTCGCTCGATCCGGCAATCTTGACTATGTAATAATCGTAGGCCGGCGACGCCGCATCGATGAAATGCAATTCCCCGGTATAGTTGTCCACCTCCGGATGACCGGTATAGGTCCAGGCCAACCCTCCTGAGGATGGATTCCCAATGGTTAGGAAGGTATCCGACCGAGTGTACTGCCCCGAGACAAGATCGACGCCATTCGAATCCATCACGCGGCTTTCGGGCGCTGTATAGGCAGAGGGCGCAGCGTTCGCGAAGGTCGCGCCCAGGCTTGCCGCCAATACCAATGCCACCACACTAGCGTGCTGACGAACGCGACGCGTCGAATGACTCATATTCCCCTCCCAAGTGCAAGACTGCTGCAAGCAAACAATCACGGGCTGTATCCAAAGACAACGCACGCTCAGACTTATCCACAGGTCTTGTTGCGCGAGACACTTGTTTCAACCGCCCGTTGGATTACGCTCCGGAATAAAGCGAAGCACCGGGGGACCGCATGATGCGAAACAGCTTACCATCTCGATATGTGGCCCTGGCCATCAAAGCCGCACTTATCCTTGGCGCGGCACTTTCCCTTTCCGGACAAGCCAATGCCGGCACCACGACCTACAAATACGACGCACTCGGCCGGGTCATCGAGGTCCTTTATCCGGACGGTTCAAAGATCACCTACGCCTATGACGCAGCCGGCAATCGCACCCAGGTCGCGCGTACGGCGGGGAGCTGACCGGCCCGTTTTTGAGCCGCCAGCGGGACAGCATGAATGGCGCGTGATTTCCTCATAGGTCCGGCGGTCGCAACTTTCGCGAGATTCACCAATTCGGCGTGTTCAACGGTCATTGCGGCCCTGGCGCTGCTGTCTTCGTGCCTGAATCGTGTGCCCTGTCAGATGGTGTCCAGACACCGTCGCCTCATCGCCGTCGCCGCGTCTATCGGGCTGCATGTTCTCTTCGTTCTTTGTCTCCTTCCCCACAGCCGGTCCGGCTTTTCGGCCGGCGGCCAGGGCGGAACCTATCAGGGCGAAGGCGAAGGCCTGAGCCTCGATCTCACGGCCATGGCCCTGCCTGACGCCCAGGCCCTGGAGGTCCGCGAGCCGGAACCCGAGACGCTGACAGAACTGGACGACAGCGAAACACTCGACGATGTGACGAACACGGAAACGCAAGTCTTAAGCGAGGCGCTGGCCGATACGCCCAGCCTCTCCCAGCCCGAACCGGAGCAGACGGCCGCCGCAAGCCCGGCGCAGATGGCGACCGTACGGCAGGGCGGCGAAGGCCAGGGCGGCACGGCATCCGGCACATTCGATGAGCTGTGGGCCGCCATTGCGCCATGCTGGCGCCGCATCGCCGACACCGAAACCCTGCCGGTCAACCTGACCGTCACCTTTGCGGGCAACGGCATGCTGGCCAAGCCACCCGAAATTGTCCGCGCGGCCGAAGACGCTTCGAATGCCAGCGCCCTACGCTCCGAAAGCCTGGCGATTACGGCCCTGGCCGAATGCGGCGCCTACCAGATGGCCGCCGGCCGCGAGAATGTCAGCATCCACTTTCCGAAGCCGTAGTGTTTCTCAGCGCTTGCCGACCACGGCATGGCGGCGGATCAGGTAGACGACCAGAAGCGTCGTCAGCGACGAGGCCAGGTAGATCCCGCCGGTGATCAGCATGTCCGGGTTGACGCGGTCGAGCCACTTGCACAACAGTGTGCTGATCAGGGTCACCGGCACGCCGATCAGCACGAACAAGGCGCCGATATTGATGTCCGCTTCCGGGTGAATGCCGCGCAGGGCCAGCCACGCCGTCTGGGCCGGCGAAAGCGCCTCGTCGAAGCGGATGTCGCAGACCTCGTCTATGATCTGGTTGAGGATGTGGTACTTGGCGACCGCCTCGGCGCTGAAGGCGACCTTGAGGTAAGGCCCATTGCCATCGGGAGCGTCGAAGCGGCTGGCGGCGATGCGCGGACGGACCCGCAGGTTGAGCGCGAATGTGCCCGTTTTCGGGTGGCTTATCTGGACGCGATAGGTCCGGTCGGGCGAAAATTCCTTAGGGTACACATAGACCGCATTCTGGACATAGATCAGCGCGCGGCCCTGCGCCTCCACCTCGTTCAGGTCGACGACCAGATATTTGTTGGCCTGGCTGCGGTTGAACCTGTCCGCGACCAGGCGCTGAACGTCCAGCTTTCCGATAGCGTCGATTTCTTCGTTCTGCGTGCGGGCCAGCGGGCGAGCGACAGCCGG
Organism: uncultured Asticcacaulis sp.; assembly: GCA_946480525.1. The sequence goes on from CAMLLA010000015.1 coordinate 10,964, forward strand.
CAGGCTTCGGCCGGGGCGGCCAGGCGCGCGAGACGGCGCGACATCAAGGACGGAACGGCGGACAGGAACAATAAGGCAGGTCAGCACAACCGTCAGCACGACCGCAACGACGCTGCAGATGGCCGTTACGGCAAGGCTATAGGCGCCCGTGGCAATCAGCGGGTCGGCGACCTGGGCGGCCAGGGCGTCTATCAGCGATGTCAGCTCTGTGGTCATGGTCCCCTCCCACGTCTGTATTGAAGAACAGCGGCGGGAATTGTCAATGGTAAACAAGCAATGAAGGCAATTCACCTGCCGGGTTCTTGTAACCCATAACCGCGGCAATAATCATTTGCTAAATATTCAATGTTATCACCGCCGTAAGCCCTTGCCAGAAAGGCATGGCGCTTTTCCGAGCAGGATCACTTTGTACACGCGTTCATCCCAGTCCACGGAAGCGAAAAAGTCGCCGCCCGTCCCGCCGTCGCCCCAGGAGCCTGTCTCCGGGCCATCCCGTACGGGCGGAAGCTGGCTGCACTACAGCCACCTGCGTGTCGAAGCCGCCATTTTCATGCTGCTGGCCCTGACCTTTGCCGCCGTGCTGGGCCAGGGCGCGATCACGCGCAAGGAAATGAACTTTACGCCCAAGGACGGGCGCGCACCGTCACAGATCTTCTATCCCTACACCTATTCCGACGACGGCGAAAACGGCAAGACCCTTGTCCTGACGGACAAGCAGCGGCCACTGAAATGGGGCTGCGACCTCAAGCCCGGCGCCCCTTACCCGTTCTGCGGCTACGGCATGAGCCTTGGCGAAGCCGGCAAGGGCAACGGCATGGACCTGTCCCACGTCCAGAAGATCCATCTGCGCATGACCTATTCCGGCGTGGGCGACAGCATGCGCGTGGTGATCAAGACCGGATTGCCGAAATCGCTCCAGGGCAAGATCTCGGACCAGACCATGCCGCTCATGGCGGAATTCGACGTGGTCAACGGCGTCAACGACATCGAGCTGTCCGAAGGCCAGCTTATTCCCGAAACGTGGTGGCTGCAAAGGCACAAGCTGACAACCGGCACGGTCGAGACGGACCTGTCCGACGTTCTGGCCATTGAGCTGGTATCCGGAAACAACATTCCTACCGGTCGCTTCAGCGCTTCGGTCGAGCGCATCACCTTCAGCGGCGCCTCGCTGTCGACCGCCCAATGGTACCTGATCATCCTGGGCGTCTGGCTGGTCCTGACCGGCGGCTTCCTGGTGTTCCGCTTCCTCGACCTGCGCCGCGGCTACGAAGCGCGCCGCCTGCGCCTGGCCGAGGAGAAGGCTGTGCTGGCGCAGGCACATGCCGCGGCCGAACAGGCCAGCGCCGCCAAGTCGCAGTTCCTGGCCAATATGAGCCATGAGCTGAGGACCCCGCTAAACGCCATCCTGGGCTATACCCAGTTGCTGAAAATGACGGCGCTGACCGAGCAGCAGCTGTCGGCCGTCAAGACGATCCATCACAGCGGCGAACACCTGCTGACCATGATCACCGATATCCTCGACATCGCCAAGGTCGAAGCCGGCAAGCTGGAACTGCTGCCCGCCACCTTCGACGTCCGCGCCTGCATAATGAATGTCGGCCAGATGGTCCGCCTGCGTGCCGAGGAAAAAGGCCTGACCTTCTTGGTGACCATCGCCGCCGACGTCCCGACGGACGTCATCGCTGACCAGAAACGCGTCCGTCAGGTTCTGATCAACCTGCTGGGCAACGCCATCAAGTTCACCAGCACGGGCGTGGTGCGTCTCGACGTCTCCGTCGTCCTGGCCGACGATCGCGGCGCCCGCCTGCGTTTCGACGTCATCGACACCGGCATCGGCATCCCGGAGGCGCAGATCGGCCGCATCTTCCGTCCGTTCGAACAGGCGGGCAATGCCATCGATCGCAGCAGCGGCACCGGCCTGGGCCTGGCTATCACACATCAAATCGTCACGATGATGAACGGTGACATCACCGTTGAAAGCAAGCCTGGCGAAGGCAGCCGCTTCCGCGTCGAAGCCCTCTTCCCGCTCGCTGCAAGTCAGGACGGCGCGGCGCCCGCGCCCGACACCCTGGACGGATCGCGTTATGAGGTCCTGATCGTCGAGGACCTGGAGGCCAATCGCGCCCTGCTGAGGGCCGCCCTGGCGCCGATGGGCTTCCGCGTCTCCGAAGCCGCCAATGGCTGCGAAGCCGTCGAGCGCGCCGCCGCCAGCCGCCCCGACATCGTCCTCATGGACCTGAAAATGCCGGTGATGGACGGGCTTGAGGCCATCGGCCGCATCCGCGGCCTGCCCGCGACCACCAACATTCCGGTCATTATCGTTACCGCCAACCCGTCGCCCGAAGCCGAAGCCGCGGCCCTGTCCGCCGGGGCGAACCGCCTGCTGGCCAAGCCGGTCGATCTCGACCAACTGACCGCCTGCATGGCCGGACTGCTGACGCCCGTGCGTGACGGCGCCGAACCAGCCGGCGATGGCGAACCAGAGATGACCCCGCCGCCGCCCGACATGCTGGACCGCCTTCTGGACTACGCCCGCGCCGGCAACCTGCGCGCCATCCGCAAGGAAGTCCCGACGATCGCCGCCATGGGCGCGCAATACGAAGCCTTTGCCGGACGTCTCGACGCCCTGGCCGCTACCTATCAGTCACCGGCCGTCCTGCGGCTGATCGAGCAGTATGCTCAAGAGAGGACCGCCGCGTAACCGGCGATGAGTAACACTATGACACAGCAAAAAATCCTGGTCGTCGATGACAATCCGCTCAATCTGGGCGTCCTGGTCGACCACCTTGAAATCCACGGCTACGAGGTCCTGGTCGCGCTGGGCGGCCTGGAAGCGCTCGAACGTGTCGGCTATGTCCAGCCCGATCTCGTCCTGCTCGACATCATGATGCCCGACCTCGACGGCTTCGAAACCTGCCGGCGGCTGAAGGACATCGAGCACATGCGCGACGTGCCCGTCATCTTCATGACGGCGCTCACTGACGTCGACAGCAAGGTCAAGGCGTTCGGCGCCGGTGGCGTCGATTACGTGTCCAAACCCTTCCAGGTCGAGGAACTGCTGGCGCGCGTCCGAACGCACCTGGCCCTGCGTCAGGCCCAGCACGGATTGCGCGACTCCGAACTGCGCCACCGCCGCCTCTTCGAAACGGCAGGTGACGGCATTCTGGTTCTCGATTGCGAAGAAGGCACCGTTCACGATCTCAACAGCCAGTGCGCCCAGATGCTGGATCTGCGCCCAGCCGAAGTGCGCGGCCGCCGCCTGGAAGACATCGCCATCCTGGACCGCCTGGGCGGAGGCGCGGCCATGGTCGATGCCCTGAGGGCGACCGGCCAGATAAAGTGGGACGAATGGTCGTGGGACAAGGCGGATGGCACGGCGGTCAGCGTCGAAGTCGTGGGAACCACCTATCGCGCCGGTGCGCGCCTCCTGGCGCAATGCACCTTCCGCGACATCCTGGCGCGCAAGGAGGCCGAGGCGCGCGTGCGCTACCTGGCGCTGCACGATGCCCTGACCGGCCTGCCAAACCGCACCCTGCTGCTCGACCGCCTGAACCAGGCGATGGCGCATGCCCGCCGCGACCAGACCCAGGTCGCGCTGCTGCTGCTCGACCTCGACCATTTCAAGAATATCAATGACAGTCTCGGACATCTGGTCGGCGACGGCCTGCTGGAGGAGGTCTCGAAACGCATCCGCAGCGTGCTGCGCGAAACCGACACGCCGGCGCGTCTGGGTGGCGATGAGTTTGTCGTCGCCGCCAGCGGCCTGACCGATGTCGCCGACGCCGAAGGGCTGGCCCAACGCATTCTGGAAGCCCTCAAACCCGCCGCCACCATCCAGGGTCATAGCTTACGCATCGGAACCAGCATCGGCATCGCCATGTATCCCGGCGACGGCGACAATCCCGCCGCCCTGCTCCAGGCCGCCGACACCGCCATGTACCAGGCCAAGAAGAAGGGCCGTGGCGCCTATCGCCTGTTCACCCGCGACCTCAGCATGGCCGCCGAACGCTGGCACACCCTGTCGAACGACCTGCACGGCGCGTGCGAACGCGGTGAATTCGTACTGCACTATCAACCGCAATATTGCCTCGACAAGTCGCGCATCACCGGTGTCGAAGCCCTGATCCGCTGGCATCATCCGACCGAAGGCATGGTCCAGCCCGGCCTGTTTATTCCGCTTCTGGAAGAACACGGCAAGATGGTCGAGGTCGGCCGCTGGGTCCTGCGTACCGCCTGCGCGCAGAACGTAGCCTGGCAAAAACAGGGACTGCCCGCCGTCCGCGTCGCCGTCAACCTGTCGGCCCAGCAGTTCTACCGCGGCGACATCGTCCGCACGGTGCGCGAAGCGCTGGACGATACCGGCCTCAAACCGGAATGGCTGGAGCTGGAACTGACCGAAAGCCTGACACTGGACGATACTGAAGCGACCATGCGCATCATGACCGACCTGAAGGCCATGGGTGTAAAACTCTCGCTCGACGACTTCGGCACCGGCTGGTCGTCGCTGGGCTACCTCAAGCGTTTCCCGCTCGACCGGATCAAGATCGACCGCAGCTTCGTACGCGACATGATGAACGATCATTCCACAGCCGCCATCGTTCACAGCATCCTGGACCTGGCGCGCCAGCTCGACCTCGATTGCGTGGCCGAAGGTGTGGAGACCGAGGAACAGCTCGACCACCTGCGCGAAGAGCGTTGCCCCGGTATCCAGGGCTTCCTCCTCAGCCGCGCCATCCACGGCGACGAGATCCCGGGCCTTTTGAACAAGGAAGCGGACGTCAGGGCCGCCTGAAACCGCGCCGGTTAAACGGCGCAGTATTGCCTGAGGAACGCTTCGTGCGCCGGCATGCCGGCCACGGCGCGGGCAATGCCGCCCTTCAGGTTGCCGAGCGCCGCCGCCAACGGTTCGCGGCCCATCATCACCCCGGCATGGTGCCAGCGTTTCGGTTCAAGTCTCTGGCCAAGCATGACCTGCACCCAGGAATCGACGCGGAACAGATCGTCCGACGCCTGATAGGCAATGCCATTCTCGGCGAACAGCGCCATGCGCTCGACAAGCGTGTCGGGCAGCGTCATTGCGCGCCGGTCGCGCCAGAACGGTTCGTCCCGCTCATTGAGCGCGTAATGCAGGATGACGAAATCGCGCACCCGTTCCAGCTCGTTGCGCGACAGGGCGTTATAATGATCCGTAAGCGCGTCGGTGATCCCGGCAAAGGGGAAGAGCTGGATCAGCCGTGTCACGCCGATCTGGAACAGGTGAATGCTGGTTGATTCCAAAGGCTCGATGAATCCGCTCGACAGGCCCAGCGTCACGCAGTTTTTGTTCCACGACTTGAGCCTGCGGCCGGTCTGGTAACGGATGAGGCGCGGCTCGATCAGGGCCGGTGCGTCGAGCGACGACAGCAGGCGCTCACGCGCCGCGTCGTCCGACAGGTAATCGCTGCAGTAGACCAGGCCGTTTCCGACGCGGTTCTGCAACGGGATCCGCCAGCGCCAGCCGGCGTCGTGGGCAATGGCGCGCGTAAAGGGCGTCAATTGGCCGTGCGACTCGGTCTGGACCGCGACGGCGCGGTTGGTCGGCAGCCAGTGGCTCCAGTCCTCGTAGCCCGTTTTCAGTGCTTGTTCGATCAGCAGGCCGTGAAAGCCCGTGCAGTCGATAAACAGGTCGCCTTCGACGCGTTGTCCGGACTGCAGGACCAGGGCCGTGATAAAGCCCGTTTCCGGGTGCTGTTCGACCGTCTCGATGCGGCCTTCGATGCGTTTGACCCCGGCCTTTTCGCTGCGTTCGCGCAGAAAGCGGCCATATAGCCCGGCGTCGAAGTGGTAGGCGTAGTTGATGCGGGCGTTTTCACCGGTCTGGAACCTGCCGGCCTCGGCCGCCTGATGTTCGAGACAGTAGTCGCCTATATGTCCGGAAACACCGTCCGAACGGGCCTGGAGCCACAGATGGTGAAAGGGCGCCATCCACGACGACTTGCCCGTTTCGCCAAAGGCGTGGAGGTAGCGGTCGCCCTTGCGCGCCCAGTCTTCGAAGGCGATGGCCAGTTTGAAGGTGCCATTGGTGGCGCGCAGGAATTCGCGCTCGTCTATGCCCAGCAGGTGGTGGAAGGTCCGGCATGTCGGGATCGTGGCCTCGCCCACGCCGACGATGCCGATCTCTTCGGATTCGACGAGCGTGATATCGACCAGGGGCTTTAACAGCTTGCTCAATGCCGCCGCCGCGCACCAGCCCGCCGTGCCTCCGCCGGCGATGATGACTTTTTTTACCGGCCCCATAGCTGTGTCTCCTGCCGATCAGGCACTGTACTGACGAATGAAGTCTTCGTGCATAGGCATGCGCTGGACCTCACGGTCCACGGCTGCCTTCATGTTGGCGAGCGCCTGTTCCAGGATCGTCCGGTCGGTCATCCGGCCCAGGTGATGGCGCCCCTCGGGATAAAAACGCTGGCCCAGCATGACCTGCAGCCAGGAATCCACCCGGAAAACCTCGTCCGGAACCTGATAGGCGTGGCCGTTCTGACGGAAGAGCTCCAGCCGCGCGGCCAGGCTGTCCGGGATTTCCATGTCGCGCCGGTCGCGCCAGTAAGGCGTGTCGTCGCGCTCCGTCAGTTTGTAGTGCATGATGACGAAATCGCGGACATTGGCGACTTCGTTGCGCGTCAGTTCGTTGAAATGTCCGGCAATGGCGTCATTGATACCGCTGAACGGAAAGAGCTGGACCAGGCGCGTCGCCGCTGTCTGCATCAGGTGGATATTCGTCGATTCCAGGGGTTCGATGAAACCGGAGGCCAAGCCGAAGGCGATGCAGTTCTTGTTCCAGATCTTCAGGCGCCGGCCCGTGCGGAACTTGAGCAGGTTGGGCTCGGCAAGCGGCGGCACCCCGATGTGGTCGAGGAACTGCTTACGGGCCACGTCATCGGCCATGTATCGGCTGGCAAAGACGAAGCCCTTCCCTACGCGCGTCTGCAACGGGATATCCCAGATCCAGCCGGCGTCGTGCGCTAAGGCGCCCGTATAGGGCATGATCGGATGGACACTCGGCGCCTGGGTTGCCCAGGCGCTGTCGTTCGCCAGCCAGTGGTTCCAGTCTTCGTAACCGGTCTTCAGCGTCTGTTCGATCAGCAGGCCACGGAAGCCTGTGCAGTCGATGAACAGGTCGCCATCGACCGCCTGTCCCGATTCAAGCACCAGTTGGGTAATAAAGCCGGTCTCGGCATCCTGCTCGACCCGGACGATCTTGCCTTCGATGCGTTTTACAGCGTCGCCGCAATGCCGGCGCAGGAAGGGGCCGTACTGATTGGTGTCGAAATGATAGGCGTAGTTGAGACGGACCTTGTCCGAAATCTCGAACTTACCGGCGGCCGCGGCCTGGTGTTCCAGGCAATAGTCGCTCAGTTCTCCGCCATAGCCTTCGGCGCGCGCCTGCAGCCAGACCTGATGGAAGGGCGCCATCCAGGTCGACTTGCCCAATGTGCCGAAGGAGTGAATGTAGCTGTCGCCCTGCCGCGCCCAGTTGCGGAACAGAATGCCCATCTTGATCGAGGCATTGGTGGCGCGCATGAAGGTACGCTCGTCGATACCGCACAGGCGGTGAAAATGGCAGATGGTGGGGACCGTGGCTTCGCCGACACCGACAATGCCGATCTCTTCGGACTCGACCAGCGTGATGTCCAGGAGCGGGCCCAGCATCCTGGCAAGCGCGGTGGCGACGCACCAGCCGGCTGTGCCGCCCCCGGCGATTACGACTTTCCTGACCTTCTGGTCTTCCATCACACTTTCCTCAGGGACTTTATCTGTTCAGCTTGTTCAGCAGCATGGCGCGAAGCCGCCTTGCCTTCATGTCGTCAATCGGCCCCAGCAGGCCGCGCGCCTCTTCGGGCAGGTGCGCCCCGGCCAGGTCGGCAGGGCCGAAAATGTAGTAATCGAACATCGCCCGCCAGGCCTGCTTTTCCGATTCCGGGCGATCCCGCAGCGACAGCATGGCGTGCAGGAGCGTATTCTGCGGCGTGTCCATATAGGCCGGCACGGTGTTCCACCAGTAATTGACCAGAATGTTGAACGGTTCCAGCGCCTCGACATGATGCCACCACAGCGCCGGGTAAAAGAGCACGTCGCCGGGCTCCAGATCGGCGATCTGGGCATTGGCCACCGCCTCGCGAAAGCGCGGATAGCGATCATAGTCCGGGTCGCGAAAGTCGACCATGCTGACGACCTGGCCACCCGGCGTCGGATCCAGCGGTCCCGGATAAAGGTTGCGCACCTGTTCGGGAGGGAACAGGGTAAAGCGCCGTCTTCCGGCCACGCAGACGGCGATATTGTGCGACATGTCGTGGTGCGCCGTCGCCGTCGTCCGGTTGCCGATCCAGATACTGGCCAGGTACGGCTGCGACGTGAACATGGGATGGTTCAGCGCCAGGCTGTTCTGTTCTCGCAAGCCAGGCAGGTAGAGGTCAAGGTCGGTCGAACCGATATAGAAGGAGGGAGGCGCAGGGTCATCCATATGCGCCGCCAACCGGTCGAGGACTTCGTCGAGCCGCACGCGCTCGGAACGAAAGTTGAGCGCGGTCACCTCTTCGTTATAAAAAAAACGGCCCTTGATGTCCGGCTCCCCGGTGAAGCCGACGACCGGCCGTCCCTGATAGAAGGTCTTGAGATAGGCCATCGCTGCGGCCGGCGAACTCAGGCCTTCGCGCACCAGCGGCCAGGCGGACGCCAGTCTCTTTAGGACCACAGGCCGCTGTTCGGCCATCAACTGGTCAAACGGCACCTGATCAGGCGATACGCCGTTCAGACTGTGCGTTGTGCGTGAGGTCAGTGTCATGCGCGGGACTACGAATTTTGGCGCCGTTTGGTTTTGAGGTCGATCAGCCGCGCCAGGTTGCCCTTCGACAGAACGACGCAAAAGGCGAGCGCCAGGAAACCCGACTGGTTCAACCGCTGCAAGGCTTCCCCGCTGAGTTGCGCCAACGCCTCCTGACTGATGGAGAAGAAGTCCGGCAAGGTATAGCGCGCCGTTTCATCAAACGCGATATTGATCTCGACGGGCGCAAGTAGCCCGGCCTCGGCAAAGGCGGCAAACATGGCATTGCTGGCCTCCACGCCGGTATGCAGCGTCCTCAGCGTTTCCACGACGCGTTCGAAAGCCGGCGCGTTCCCGCCATGCGGCAGGAACAGGGCATCGCCCTCGGTCCGGCTGATCCGTGGATGGTCGAGGTCGACCATGATCATCGGTTCACTGCGGCCGCCCTGGCCGTCCTGGCGAAAGCCGATACGAAAGGGGCCACGCGCCTGCATGGCCGGAATATAGCTGGCATGCCAGCCGGATTCATCGAGATAGAGATTTTCGTCTTTTTCAAAGCCCAGAAGGGCAAAGGCCTGGAAGCCACCGTCGTCCGAACGGCGGAACAGGATCGGATACTCGCGCTGGACTTCGGCAAATTCGGTCGGCACGACCAGAGCCAGATTCACGGTGTCACCGAAGTCCGGTGAAAAACGCGTTATCAGCCGCAAATCATGATGCTCGACGTTATCCAGCAGGACGACCTGGCTCATAATATAATCCTTGGTTTCACTATGTTGGTAAGAAAAAGGCCGCGGCGAACCGCGGCCTTTCCCTTGTTACGGCCAAAGCCGTCACAGAGATTAGAACTTGTAGCGGAGACCCAGTTGGTAACGCGAATCAAGTTCCTGCGCGAAGTAAATATTGGTCTTGTCGCGACCAAAGATACGGATGTGCGCCTTGTTGAGGTTCAGGCCTTCGAAGGTGGCCTGGAGGTTGTCGGTGATCTGATAGTTGATCGAGGCGTCGATCGTGCCGAACGCTTCGGTGTACTGTGGGTCACCCTGGGCGCCTACGTTGGTCGCCGAGATGAACTCGTCGCGCCAGTTGTAGGAAACCCGGCCGGACCAGGCACCCTTATCGTAGATGGCGGTCAGGTTATAGGTGTTCGACAGGCCGAGCAGCGGGAATTGCTGCGTGCCCGAAGGTGCGGAATTGTCGAAGCCGATATCACCATTGACCGTCGTCAGGCTGCCCGACACGCCGAAGCCCGAGTCACCGAAGAAGTGCTGGAACGCTGCTTCGAAGCCGTGCAGGTTGGCCGTCTTGTTGTTGACCGGGATGTTGGTCTCGAACACGAACAGCGGGTCGTTGGCGTCGGCGACCAGGTCATAGGCCTTCAGCACCTGGTCGACATAGGTCTGGTTCAGGTTGCCGGAGCCGTCCAGGTTGGCAACATAGTCGTTGCGCGCCTGGGTCTGGGCAACGGTCGGCGTGCTGCCGCTCTTCAGGTAGTGGTCGTACAGGGCCGTCATGGTGAACAGGTTCACGTCGGTCGTCGACTGGTTGATGCCAGCCAGCAGGTCCTTGGCGATGCCCGAACGCGAGCCAGCGGCGCCCGATGACGGGTCGCGCAGGGCAAACGGGTTGGCCTGGATGCGGCCGGTGCCGACGAAGTTGTTCACGTCCTTATTGTAGAAGCCCAAGGATACGTAAGAGTCGCGGCCGTAGTACCATTCGACCGAGAAGTCGATGTTCGACGATTCCAGCGGCAGGAGGGCCGGGTTGCCGCGCGTCGCGGTCGGGTTGGTGCCGTTGGCGGTCGGACGCGGAGGCGTGCCCGGAGCGGTCGTGGCGTACAGATTGCCGTAAGCAGCGCGGGCGATCGTCTTGGAGAACGAGGCGCGGGCGATCACGTCATCCATGGCTTCCCACGAGATGTCGAGGCTCGGCAGCCAGTTGCTGTAGTCCGACTTGTACTCCTGGCTGACGATGGTCGAGCTGCTGTCGAGCGTGAAGTCGTTGTCGGCCGTCCAGCGGATGGCGACCGGCTGGCTTTGCAGCGCCGAGGCCGTGACATCGGTCTTCTCGTAGCGCAGGCCGGCGACG
>CAMLLA010000016.1 GCA_946480525.1 uncultured Asticcacaulis sp.
CGTCGAAACGGTGCTCCGAACGGATGTCCACGTCGTTGAACGACGCCTTGACGAGCGTGCCCTCGTCATCGATCGTATAGTTGTAAATGTCGCTGCGCGGCAGACCGGCATTGTTACGGCTGAAGGAAATCGCTTCGATTTCCCATTCGTCGCGGTTGGCTTCGAACGTTGCATGCATGGCGTCGATGCTGATCAACGTGCCTTCGAACGGCTTCATCTGGAAGGCGGCAGTGACGCCCAGACGGTTCTGGTCGGTCTCGAAGTGGTTGTAGCGCGGAATACGCGGGTGCAGGGCGCGCGAAATCTTTTGCGCTTCGCCGGTCAGGGCCGGGTTGGCGGTGCTGGTTTCGTTCGTATTACAATTGCGGTTGGCAGCCGGGCTGGAGGTACACGGCGTGATGTTGGTGAACGTCGTGCCGCCGTCGGTCGAGAAGCGGTTAAAGCGGCCGACATTGCCAGCGGCGTAGGCGTTTTCCCATCGCGTGGTGTTGGTCGCATCTTCCGCGACCGTGCGCTGACCCCAGGCAACCGAGACCAAGGCGCCCAGCTTGCCACCCGCCCAGCGGTTGGAGATCATGAAGGTGCCGCGCTTGGCGACGTCTTCGTTGAGATCGTTATAGCCGAGCTGACCGCCGGCCGCCATGGTGAATCCCTTGTAGTCGAAGGGACGGGCGGTCTGCAGATCGACGGTGGCGCCTAAGCTGCCTTCTTCGATTTCGGCCGACAGCGACTTGCGCACGGTGATCGAGTTGAACAGGTCTGCGGCGAAGACGTTGAAGTCGAAGCCGCGGCCGCGGTTGGTGCCGCCCGAGGAATCCTTGGCGCCGGTGGTCGCCATGGCTTCCATGCCGTTCAGGCGGGTACGCGAGAATTCCGAGTTCAGGCCGCGGACGGTGATCTGCTTGCCTTCACCGCCGTCGCGGTCGATCGACACGCCCGGAATGCGTTGCAGCGATTCCGCGAGGTTCAGATCCGGAAACTGGCCGATGTCTTCCGCCTTGATGACGTCGACCATATCGGTCGACTTCTTCTTTTCGCTGATCGCGGTTTGCAGCGAACTGCGGAAGCCGGTGACGATGACCACTTCGCCTTCGTCGGCGGCCGGCGCCGGGGCGGCATCCTGAGCGTGGGCGCCTGCGGCCACCGCCATGAGAGCGCCGAGCGAGACGCCCAGCAGGGCAGCCTTGCCGAGGCGGGTTTTGGACGCAACTGTAGCGTCGTTCATTTTAAGCTTCATAGGTTACTCCCCGTTTTGCCAACTTGCGCGGCCTGTTATGATTTGGCGGCCGACAGGTAACGATTGTATAGACAGTTGATTAACACAGCTTTACTGTGAAAACGTCCGCCTGACACCGGTGTCATGAGTGGTTGTTGCCTACCCCGCACCAATGTGCCGATTATTCACAGTTCTTGTGCGCTTACAAGCCGGAAAGACACCGGTAGCATCATGCGGGCAAATTAGTTTTGCACCTGCGTTATTTTTGCCATAGGTGCCCGACAGGCGTAAAAGCCGTTAAGATTGTTTAATTATTGGGAAAGTTCACGGCTGTTCTGGCTGGCGGCTTCGGTCCGCAGTTCGAGCACGATGTCGTCGCGGCCGTCGACGCTGAAAATAACGCGTGAGGTTTGGCCCGCGGCGATATCGTGGATGCCCGTGGTGGCGCCCGACGAAATCAGTTGCCCCTTCGTCAGCGGCCGGCCGCGGCGCGCCAGGTGTCCGGCCAGCCAGGCGATGGCCTTGAGCGGGCCGCCCGGCATGGTGAACAGGCCGCCTTCACCTACGACCTGGCCGTCGATTTCCGTCCGTGCCTTGTAAGTCTTGACGGCGTCGGGGCCGAGATGATTGACGGTGGAGTCGCTGTCGAACTCGGCCAGGCGTTCGCTGAGGATCAGGCCGAAATTGTTGCCGAAGTCCGAGGCGACGACCGTCGGGCCCAGCTTGTTGATGGTCGCCAGCGGCGAGCCGGCCATTTCGATGCCGGCAAACACGCCGTCGATCAGGCGCAGCGCTTCTTCTTCGCTGTACTCGGTCTTGGCGGGATCGCTGTCATGCGCGATGCGGAAGACGAACTCCGCCTCGACGGCGGCGAAGCCGCCGGTGAAGACGGGTAGGGTGACGGCGGTGCCGTCGTAATCCTTGAAGGTCGGAGCGAAGATCGGGCCGGCCAGGCGCTCGGTGCCGTGTTCGGCCTGCTTTTCCGGCGCCAGGCGGCCGATCTTCCAGCCGATGACCGGGCGGTCCCACAGCTTGATGGCGCGTTCCTGAATGGCGTAGGAATCCTCGAGCTTCGACGGAATCTCGCCGGGGTAGCCTTCAAGCGCCGTGGCGGAGCGGCGGGCGGTCACGAAGCGGTTGGCAATATCGTCGAAGGTCATGGGGAGGCTCCTTAATTGCTGCGCTACCTAACGGAAACCGGTGTCACCATCAACTCTTTTCGCCTTCAACCGGCCAATTGCATGTATGTTCAGGGCGTCATCAGGCGCAGCATGGGCGCCGTTTCATAGCGGAAGCCGCGCCCGGCGAGGATTATGGGATCCTCATCCTGAACCCCGCGGAGTTCGGCTTCATCCATGCCGCGTACAACGCCCAGGCCGTAGGCACCGCTGCCGTCGGCCACCGGTCCCAGAGCAATGACCTGACCCTGCTTCACGCGCGGTTGCCAATAGGCGACATGCGCCTGCATATCGGCCATTTCTTCCGGCGTGGCGTCGAACGGAAAGGTCGCGCGCGGCGGGATCAGCTTCATGACGAAGGCGGGGACCGTCGCCGGCTCCGGAGCAAAATAGCCTTCCAGCCAGTTGAGGACGCGTTCCCAGCCCGAGGCGTGGCTGCCGCACGACGCGGCGTGTTCGCCAAAGCCTGAATGGCGCGCCGTCACGCGGGTACCGCCCTCGATGGTGGTCAGGTGGTAACTGACGTGGCTTTCGAAGATTTCCCAGCTCGGGCGCCACGTCATCTCCAGGTGGTAGGGGGCTTCGATGCGTGTGTAGACGCCGCCGACCTCGAAAGTCGTGCCGTCGGCGCCCACGCCTGAGCTCTTCCATTCGCCGCCTTCGCGCAGGTCGGAGACCAGTTTTGTGGTGCGGTAAAGATCGTCCGAGCCCCACCACTTCGGCAGCTGTTCCGGGTCGGTCAGGGCGGCGAAGACACGCGCGATCGGCGCCTTGATGTCCACGGTGGCAAGCACGAGGCCCTGGTTGATGTCGGCAATGGCGCGGGCGTCAGGCATCGGGAGTCTCCACAAAGGCTTTGAGTGCGTTGAGATGGCCGGCCCAGAACCGGCGGTAGGTCAGGATCCAGTGGTCGACGGGCTCGAGTTTGGCGGGCTTGAGGCGATAGAGTCGTTCACGGCCCTGGCGGGTCTCTTCGACGACGCCGGCCTCGCGCAGGATGCGCAGGTGTTTGGATATGGCCGGCCGTGAGACCGGAAAGGCTTCAGCTACGGCGTTCACCGGCTTGGGACCGCTGCGCAGGGCGTCGAGGATGGCGCGGCGGGTCGGGTCAGCGATAGCGCGGAAGATGTCGTCTTCATTGCTGCCTTCGCTGCCCGCTGTCTGGATTTTTCGTAGCGCTGCCATGCCGTCTCAAACAGGTAACCATGTGGTTACCTATAAGGCAAAAAAGAACGGCGTCAAGCGCCGGTGTGCAAAACAGAATGGTCTGCGGCGAAAGAAAAGATGAGAGGGCCGGCCGCCGTTTGGCGGGAGAAAGAACGTTTCACCGGCGGCGTTTGTTTGGCCCTCGTCAACCTGGTCAAGGTCCGGCGGGTGTGAGGCGCCCGCCGGGGTTACCAGGATTTTGTATTTGTTTTGGCGGGCGCCGTAAATTTAGCGCGCCAGCCAGCCGCCATCGACGGGAACGATCGCGCCATTGACATAGTCCGACGCCGCCGAGGCCAGGAAGATCGCCGTGCCGCCGAGATCGGCAGGCAGGCCCCAGCGGTTGGCCGGGATGCGGTCGAGAATGGCCTTTTCGCGGACCTCATCGGCGCGGATCTGCGCCGTATTGTCGGTGGCCATGTAGCCCGGGGCAATGGCGTTGATATTGATGCCCTTGGCGCCCCATTCGTTGGCCAGCAGGCGCGTGATGCCGGCGATGCCGGACTTCGACGCCGTGTAGCTGGGGACGCGGATGCCGCCCTGGAAGGAGAGCATCGAAGCGATGTTGATGATCTTGCCGCGGCCCTGGGCAATCATGTGCTTGCCGGCGGCCTGCGCCATGAAGAAGGCGCCCTTGATGTTGACGTTCATGACGTCGTCCCAGTCCTTTTCAGAGAACTCGACGGCGTCGGCGCGACGGATCAGGCCGGCATTGTTGACCAGGATGTCGAGGCCGCCAAGGCCTTCGACCGTTTCCTTGACGATACGGTCGACCGGCTCGATGCTGATCAGGTTGGCGTCGATATTGAGAAACTTGCGGCCGAGCGCCTTGACCTTTTCGCCGGTTTCATCGGCTGGCACGATGCCGGCGGCGGCGATGTCCGCGCCTGCTTCGGCCAGGGCCAGGGCGATGCCCTGACCGAGGCCGGTATTGGCGCCGGTAACCAGGGCAACCTTGCCCGTCAGATCGAATGCTTGAAGTCCCATTTGTGTTTCCTGTTTTCGTTTGGGGCTTGTGGGGGTTATGCCAGCTGGCAGATGTCGAGGACCTTCATGTCGGTATAGTCGAGGTTTTCCCCGCCCATGGCCCAGATGAAGGCGTAGTTGGACGTGCCACAGCCCATGTGGATCGACCACGGCGGCGAGACGACGGCTTCGTTGTTCTGGATGACGATGTGACGCGCCTTGTCGGGCTCGCCCATGAAGTGGAAGACGCGGTCGTTTTCGCCAAGATTGAAGTAGAAGTAGACTTCCGAACGGCGGTCATGCAGGTGCGGCGGCATGGTGTTCCACACGCTGCCCGGCGACAGGATGGTCAGGCCCAGCAGCAGCTGGCATGACTTGGCCGTCGTCGGCACGATGTACTGATAGATGACGCGTTCGTTCGACTGTTCCAGCGAGCCGCGCGCCAGCGGCACGGCCTGGTCGATCGAGATTTTGACCGTCTCATAGCGCTGATGCGCAGGCGTCGAGGTCAGGTAGTAGAGCGCCGGGTTGGCGGCGTCGTCCGACGAGAACAGGACCTCCTTGGTGCCCATCGGAATATACAGGCCGTCCTTTTGCGCCAGGTCGTAGACCGTGCCGTCGACGCTGACCTTGCCCGAACCGCCGCCGACATTGATGACGCCCAGTTCGCGGCGCTCAAGGAAGGGATGGCCGGCCGCCGAAGCGGGCTCGGTCTGGTCGGGCAGCTTCAGCTGGCCGTTGACTGGAGCGGCTCCGCCGACGACAAAGCGTTCGAAGTGAGTGTAGTTGAGCACCACCGCGCCGGGCGCGAACAGGCCGCCCATCAGGTATTTTTCGCGCAGATCCTGGGTGTCCGCGCCGTCCATCATATCGGGATGGGTGGCGTGGTAGATCTTCTGGTACAGCGAATTCTGGCACATGGCGCGGTAGGCTCCGATAGTTTTATGATCAGAATTGATCAATAGGTGTCATTTTCAATCCCTTACAGCTTGTAGGCCGCTTTGGGAAGATTATAGGTGAGGTCTTTGATGACGTCGGCGGCATCTTCCATCGCGATGCGATGTTCGGCGACCAGCCGGGCCAGGAAGTGGGCGTCCATGCGGCGGGCGACGTCGTGGCGCGCCGGGATGGACAGGAAGGCGCGGGTGTCGTCGTTGAAGCCGACCGTATTGTAGAAACCGGCGGTCTCCGTGACCTGCTCGCGGAAACGCATCATGCCTTCCGGGCTGTCGTGGAACCACCAGGACGGGCCGAGCTTCAGGACCGGATAGTGGCCGGCCAGCGGCGCCAGTTCGCGCGCATAGTTGGTCTCGTCCAGGGTGAACAGGATAACGGTCAGATTCTTTTCGTTGCCGTAGGCGTCGAGCAGCGGCTTGAGCGCATGGACGTAATTGGTCGGCAAGGGGATATCGCAGCCCTTGTCGCGGCCGAAGGTCTCGAAGACCTTTTGATTGTGGTTGCGGAACGAACCCGGGTGGATCTGCATGGTCATGCCGTCGTCAAGCGACATGCGCGCCATTTCGGTGAGCATCTGGGCGCGGAACAGTTCGGCGTCCTCGGCCGTGACCTGCGGGCTCAGGACGCGCTTGAACAGGGCCTCGGAGTCGGCGGCCGACAGGTTGGCGGTCTGGGCGGTCGGGTGGCCGTGATCGGTCGAGGTCGCGCCCATGGTCATGAAAAAGTCGCGGCGGACGCGGTGGGCCTTGAGATAGCCCTGCCAGCTGTAGACGTCCTCTCCCGACAGATCGGCAAAGACCTTCAGCTTGTCGTGGAACTCTTCGTGCTCGGGATCGATGACCGGGTCAGGACGATAGGCTGTGACGACGCGGCCTTTCCAGCCGGACGCCTTGATCGCCTGATGGTGTTCCAGCGTGTCGGTCGGACTTTCGGTCGTCGCCAGCAGCTCGATGTTGAAGCGTTCGAACAGGGCGCGGGGACGGTAGGCTTCCGAGGCCAGTAGTTCGCCGATGCGGTCGAAATACATGTCCGAGGTTTCGGCGTCGAGCGCGACGTCGAAGCCCATGATCGAACCAAAAACGTGGTTCATCCAGATCGAGGTCGGCGTGCCGCGGAACAGATGCTGGTTCGCGGCAAAGATGCGCCAGGCTTCGCGCGGATCGGCTGCGGATGGTCCGGCCTTCGAAGCCACGCCGACCGACGACATGTCGATGCCCTGCGAATAGAGCATGCGGAAAATGTAGTGGTCGGGACTCAGGAACAGGGCGGTGGCGTTTTCGAACGGGGCATTACCGGCGAACCACGACGGGTCAGTGTGCCCGTGCGGGCTCAGGATCGGGAAATCCTTGACGAGTGCGTACAGCTCGCGGGCCAGCGTACGCTGCGCAGGATCGCTCGGCAGAAGGCGATCCTCATGAAGAAAGAGAGGCTTTGGCATTTTGGTCGTTTCGTTCTGGAATTGGCCGGGGACCCGCATATTGCCCGCAGATTGGTCCGGCCGCACTCCTAATTATCTCGTTATCGCCATAGGTAACCGGTGTCATGCCTTTTGACAACAGATTTTTTGCGACAATTTCGCTTAAAATCGCAAACTAGAGCAGGCTTCGAAAATGTGGAAACCGGTTTTTCGTAACAGGCAAGAGCGGGAAGGTGCTGCGTTTCTGTAAAACTCAGCACGTTCTCGCGATTTTGGCCTTACCGCTTTGCGGGTCCGGAAGAGCCACGGACGATCAGCTTTGACTGAAAGGCAATGGAGGTTTGTTCGTTCATTTCGCCGCTCATCAGCGTTTCCGTGGCCATGCGCGCCATGTCACGGATCGGCAGGCGTACGGTCGTCAGCGGCGGATAGATGCGCGTGGCGACATCGGCGTCATCGAAGCCGATGATGGTCAGGTCTTCGGGGATTTTCAGACCCAGCCCATAGGCAGCGTGATAGGCCCCGGCGGCCATCTGGTCGTTGCAGGCGATGATGGCGGTCGGCGGGCTGGCGTTTTTCAGCAGCCGCGTGGCGGCCGCGATGCCTGAGTCAAAGCTGTAGTCGCCGGGTTCGTCCAGATCGGGCGCGATCTCAAGACCGTTGCGGCGCAGGCCTTCCTCGAAGCCCGCACGGCGTTCATGCGCCGACGGATAGGCCGGGTTGCCGTTGATGAAGGCGATGCGCTTATGGCCCAGCGCCGCCAGATGATCGCCACCTTCGGCGCAGCCGGCGCGGTCGTTGGAGACGATCTGAGCGGTGTGGATCGGCGGGTCGTTTTGTTCGCCGGATCGGGCGGTGACGCGGATGACCGGCGTGTCTAGTTCGTCGAGAAGATCCAGCAGCTTGCGGTCCTCGGCGATCGGCGGCAGCAGGATGACCCCGGCCAGGCGCTGCATTTCGATGAACTCGCGGATATCTTCGATGAAGTTGTCGGCATGCCGGTCGCACGGGTGCACGACCAGGTCGAGGCCTGAGCCGCGAAGGCTGTCGAGCGCGCCCATCTGCATGTTGACGACGTAGGTGGCGTTCGGGTTGTCGTAGATCAGCCCGAACAGGAAGGAGCGGCGAAAGGCCAGGCCGCGTGCCTGGGGATCGGGCCGGAAGCCGATACGGGCAATGATCTCGTTGACCTGGTCGCGTGTATCCGGCCGTACCGACGGTGAATTGTTGATGACGCGCGACACCGTCTTCTTCGACACCCGGGCCAGGCTGGCCACGTCATTGATCGTCGCCTTCTTGCGGCGCCGGATGAAGTCCTCGATAGCGTCGCCGATGTCGCGGCCGAATTCGCGGCTGGAGGCCAGGGGCTGGCTGAAGGGTTTCGGTGCGGGTGATCGGGCCATATGGGCTTTTTTGTTATATCGTCGAATCAGAACGGCGGCACTTGAACGGGTTTTGTGTCACAGGAACGGGATTTTGCCAAATCGACTAACCTGCCGGCACCTGTGCCAAAATGTGACACCGGTTACCATAGCCTAGTATATCCCAAACTGCACCTGTTTTCACCGATAGCGGGTTTTATCAATAAAAATTGGTGCCAATGCGATTTGGTCTTGCAAGGTTTTAGAGGTCAGGCCAATAGCGTGGTTATCCACGCCGCAACCTCCGGAACCCCACATGACGCGTCTTAACCTGGCAAACCTCGATCAGTTGTCGCCGGCGGCAGCCAAGCCCGCCTATGACCCGTCGGCACTGGCCATCGGTGTGGTCCATTTCGGTCCGGGCGCCTTTCACCGCGCCCATCAGGCGGCCTATTTCGATGCCCTGGCGGCGAGCGACCGGCGGTGGGGCATCTGCGGTGTGTCTTTGCATTCGGCCGGTGTGCGCGATGCGCTGACGCCGCAGGACGGGCTGTACACCTTGGCCATTCTCGACGCCGAAATCCGCTATCAGATCATCGGTTCGATGCGCGAAGTCCTGGTGGCGCACGACGATATCGAAGCGGTGTTCGAACGCCTGACGCGCGCCTCGGTCGAACTGGTGACCTCGACCGTCACGGAAAAGGGCTATTGCCTGGCGCCGGACTGGACGATCGATTTCGGTCATGCCGATATCGTCCATGACCTGGCCAACCCCAAGACGCCGAAGTCATTCATCGGCTATGTCACCGAAGGCTTAAGCCGCCGCAAAGCCGCGGGTGTGAAACCCTTCGTGCTGATCCCGTGCGATAACCTGCCGAAGAACGGCGAGCGTCTCAAGGCGGCGGTCGTGGCCTTCGCGGGTCGCAACGACGCGGATCTGGCGGCGTGGATCGCAGCCAATCTGCAATGCCCGTGCACCATGGTCGACTCGATCACGCCGGCGACCGACGACGCCCTGCGCGCCCGTGTCGCCGAAGCGACCGGCCTCGAAGACGCCTGGCCGATCCAGCGTGAGGCCTTTACCCAGTGGGTGATCGAGGATCACGTCCACGACGGCGGCCCGGACTGGACCAGCGTCGGCGTGACCCTGACCGACAATGTCCCGGCCTATGAACGCGCCAAGCTGCGCCTGCTGAATGGGCCGCACTCGACCCTGGCCTATGCCGGCTTGGACAAGGGCTATGAGAGTGTGTCGCAGGCGGTGGGTGATGCGGAGCTGGAACAGCTGGTCCGTGACCTGATGCTGAAGGACGTCGTGCCGCTCTTGGAAGCGCCGAAGGGCATGGACCTGCCGGCCTATTGCGAGGCGATCCTGCAGCGTTTCCGCAATCCGGCGATCAAGCACCTGCTGTCGCAGATTGCATGGGACGGTTCGCAGAAGCTGCCGATCCGGATACTGGCCACTCTGTCAGAGGCGCTGGAACGCGGCCACGACATTTCGCGTTTCTGTGTGCCATTGGCGGCGTGGATCCGCTTTGTGCGAACCAAGGCCGTCAAGGGTGAGGCGATCACCGATCCGCTGGCGTCGGAACTGCTGGCGCTGGGCGCGACGCTGACGGATGACGTGTCGGACGTGAAGACGTTTGTGGCGCTGCGTTCGGTGTTTCCGGAAGTTTTGGCGAGCAACCCGAAGGTCGTTGCCGGAATTGAGAAGGCCTACAGCGAACTGCTGGTTAGCCGGTTGGCGTAACTCCCTCCTCCCTGTCGCGCAGCGATGGGGAGGTGGCATCGAGCGTAAGCGAAGATGACGGTGGGGGGTGACTCTGGTGGAATCCCCACCACCGCATCTCATTCGCTTCGCTCAATCGTGCGGTCCCCCTCCCCATCGCTGCGCGACAGGGAGGAGAGTTTTTATGTTCCCGCCTGGACGAACGGTACCTTGCTGAACAGCTTGCGCTCTTCACCGCGCGGGTCGAGCGCCAGTTCAGGCTTGAGGTTCCACACCATGGTCTCGCGCTTTTCCAGCGTATAGCCCTTCCATTCAGGCAAGGCCGGCGTCTGCGGGGAGCCCGTCCGCGCGAAGGCGATAAAGGCATCCGAGATCAAGCCTGCCATCTGGCGTGCTTCGGCGGAGTCGGTCGTGATGGCATCCGGCACGTGCGTATTGCGGAAGACCAGGGGGATTTCAATGGTGTGCGGCGCACCCAGTCGTCCGCCGTCCTTCGGCGTGGCCCAGTCGAACTGGTAAGCAAAGGCTGGCGCGCCTTGGCGGGCCCGCGCCTCGACCTCTTCGACGGCGCCACGCCATGACCGGCCGGCAGTCGTCGCGGCGAAGAAGACGTCCGACGGCGTCATGTTCGGATAGAGCTTTCGGTAGGTGTCTATCACCAGGTAAGGGTCGATATCGACGCGGTATTCCGGCGGCATCCTGGCCGGCAGGTCTTCCCAGTTGAGCGCAAAGTTCTTCGGATCACCGCCCAGGAAGGCGCGGGTCTCGTCGTGCGTATTGCCGATGATCATGGGGATATGGCGCGACTGATCGGGCGCGTCGGGCCAGAAGGGGTGGCGGAACAGGATGGTTTCATCCAGCACCGGCCCCATATAGACGCCGCCCTTGCCCAGCACCGGATCGGTGACTTTCAGCGCCGCCACCAGCTCCTCGACAGGCAGGGTCTGGACCTTTGCCAGACCGTCGGCGTCGGGGTTCAGGCCCAGCGTTTTCAGAAACGCCGTCGCGCGCAAGGTGGCATTGCCGGGACCTGACGCCGTCACCTGCTGGCCGCTCATGGTCGCGGCGCGGTGGAACAGGCCTTTTGCCGAAGGTGTGGCCATCATGGTGGCGATCTTGGCGCCGCCGCCGGACTGACCGAAGACCATGACGCAGTTGGGATCGCCGCCGAAATTGCGGATATTGTCGCGCACCCATTCCAGCGCCAGATGCAGGTCCAGCTGCCCGCAATTGCCGGAATAGCGCAGTGGCCCCGGCGCGCCGGTCAAAGCCCGTTCTAAACGCGCCAGATAGAGATAGCCGAACACATTCAGACGGTGATTGACGGTGACGACGACAACATCGCCGGCTGTCGCCAGATTAGTGCCGTCATAGAGGGCGTCGCCACCGGAGCCATTATTGTAGGCGCCGCCATGGATATAGAACATGACTGGCCGGGCCTTCTTCGTGTTGGCCTCCGGCGTCCAGACATTGAGGAACAGGCAGTCCTCGCTCTTGCCCCACGGATCGGGGGTGCTGCCCTGCGGCGAGGCCGGGCCGTAGCGATCGGCTGCGTAGGGCGTTTTCCAGGGCGCAGGTTTCATCGGCGGCTGGAAGCGCGCCTTGCCGGTGTCTGCACCATAACGCAGGCCGAGAAACACCTGAACGCCGCCTTTAGTCTGGCCGGTGACCGGTCCTGCGGTGGTCGCGACTTTTGGTGGTTTGGTCTTTGTCCATCCTGCTACCGGTGTCACGGAGGCGGCTGCGGTCAGGCCCAAAAGCGCGTCACGGCGGTTCATCGCATCACGTCCCTGTAATTGTGTGTTATAAGACAAGTGTGGCCGTGAAGTGAGCCCAAGTAAAGCCTTGAAGTTCCAATGATTGCGGCTAAATTTCCAGCATGAGTTCTGTTGCGCCCCTTATTGACAGCTTTGGCCGCCGCATTTCCTATGTGCGCCTGTCGGTGACGGATCGCTGCGACCTGCGCTGCACCTATTGCATGAGCGAGCAGCAGACCTTTCTGCCACGCAAGGACCTGCTGACGTGGGAAGAGATGGAGCGCCTCAGCCGTTTTTTGATCGCGCGCGGCGTCGACAAGCTGCGTATCACCGGCGGGGAACCCCTGGTGCGCAAGGGTGTGCTCGATTTCCTGCGCCGCATCGGCGAAGAGGTCCATGCCGGGCGGCTGAAGGAGCTGACCCTGACGACCAATGGCACCCTGCTGAAAGGTGCTGTGCCAGCGCTGGTCGAGGCGGGCGTCAAACGCATCAATGTGTCGTGTGATACGCTGAAAGCCGACGCCTATCGCCGCATCACGCGTGGCGGTGATCTCGCTAAGGTGTTGGACGGCATCGAGACGGCGCAGGGCGCCGGAATCCGTATTAAATTGAATGTCGTAGCGCTTCAACAGGACAATCGCGCCGAACTGCCGGACATCATTGCCTTTGCTCATGCGCGCAGCATCGATGTGTCATTGATCGAGACCATGCCGATGGGGGAGGAGATCGATCGCGAGGCGCAGTTCGTGTCTCTCGCGGACGTGTTGAGCGATCTGCAAAGCTTCTGGCGCGTGACGCCGGTAACCGACACGACGGCGGGGCCGGCGCGTTATTACCGGATCGATGAGACGGGTGGGCGGCTGGGCCTGATCACGCCGCTCAGCCATAACTTCTGCGACACCTGCAATCGCGTGCGCGTCACCTGTACCGGCCGGCTGTATATGTGTCTTGGCCAGGACGATCATGTTGATCTGCGCGCCGCATTGCGCGAAGACCCGACCGATGCCGGGCTGGAAACGGCCCTCGCCCAGGCTCTGGTGCAAAAGCCGCGCAGACATGATTTTGTCATTGCCTCGTCATCGCTTTTGGCCCAGGACACACCCGGATATCGCCCGGCGCGCACCATGTCGCTGACCGGTGGCTAAGGGTAGGGTGACCATGAGCGAAATAAACGAAAACGATCTCAAATATCTGGGGGGCGGGCGTATCGACGCTGAACGGCCGTTCCGCTCGGTCAATATCGCCGTCCTGACCGTGTCTGACACGCGCACCGAAGAGAACGACACGTCGGGCGATGTCCTGGCGGCGCGGATCAAGCTGGCCGGCCATCACTTGGCGGCGCGCGCCATCGTCCGCGACGATATCGATGCCATCCGCACGCACGTGAAGAACTGGGTCGGCTCCGGCAATATCGACGCCATCGTCTCGACGGGTGGCACGGGCATTACCGGCCGCGATGTCACCCCCGAAGCCATCGAACCCTTGCTGAACAAGCGGATCGAAGGCTTTTCGACCGTCTTCCACATGCTGAGCTATCAGACGGTCGGCCTGTCAACCCTGCAATCAAGGGCGCTGGCCGGGATCATCGACGGCGTCTTTATCTTCTGCCTGCCGGGCTCGAACGGCGCGGTCAAGGACGGCTGGGACAAGGTCATTCGCTGGCAGCTCGACAGCCGTCACGGCCCCTGCAATATGGTCGAGCTGATGCCCCGGCTCAAAGAAAAGTAGATGGCCGCCCGCCGCAATGTGCCGATCGTCGAAGCGGTCGGGATCGTCCGTTCCGGCGCTGTGACACCGCAAGCCGAGACGGTGGCGCTGAATGCCGCCCTGGGTCGTGTCCTGGCGGCGGATATTGCCGCGACGCGAGACCAGCCGCCCTTTCGCAGCAGCGCCATGGACGGTTACGCGACGCGCCGGGCCAATCTGGCACGTGATACCCTTTTCGTCACAGGCGAAAGCGCCGCCGGCACGCGTTTTGACGGCGCGGTCGGCGAAGGGCAGGCGATACGGATCTTCACCGGTGCGCCGGTGCCGGACGACTGCGATACGGTCATCGTTCAGGAAAACACCGAGAAGATCGAAGGCGGTATACTCCTGCTGCCAGACGCCGCGACGGCCAGGAGCGATAATATCCGTCCGGCTGGCGGCGACTTCCGGGCAGGGGATGTCCTGTTACCAAAGGCAAGCCGTCTCGATCCCTGGCGGCTGTCGCTGGCTGCCGCCTCAGGCCAAGGTGAAGTCGCGGTTGTAAAACGCCCACGCATCGCCATTCTGTGCACCGGTGATGAGTTGGTTCTGCCGGGGCAAATACCAGGGCGGGACCAGATATTCGAATCCGGTTCGCTCGCCTTGATGGCGTTGGCAGAACAGTGGGGTGGCCAGGCCTTTTATCTTGGTGTTGAAGGCGACGGCCAGGCCGCAATTACAGAGGCAGTGCGTAACGCTGAAACTGACCTGATCGTCACTGTCGGGGGCGCCAGCGTCGGCGACTATGATCTCGTGAAGCCGGCGCTTGGGGCGTTGGGGCTGGCTCTGGAATTCGAAACGCTCAATTTGCGGCCAGGCAAACCGACCGCCTTTGGGCAACTGGCCGATGGGCGCAGGACACTTAGCCTGCCGGGCAATCCGGCGTCGGCCTTTGTGGTCGCGCAACTGCTTCTCAAGCCATGGATCGAAGCGTCATTGGGAATGGCCGAGCAGTCGCCCTTCATAAAGGCTGTGCTGGCCGTTGGCGTTGGTCCTGCCGGGCCGCGCGAAACCTATATGCGTGCTCGTCTTGAGACGTCGGACGATGGCCGCCGGATGGTCACGCCCTTCCGCGATCAGGATTCGTCGCTGGTCAGCGTCTTTGCCCGCGCCAACGCGTTATTGCGCCTGCCGGCGAATACCGAAGCGCAAGCTGCCGGGGCGATTGTCGAGGTTATTCCGCTCCGCCGCACTTAATCTGCCGGTTTCTCGACGATGTCGCGGTGCTGCGGCGCCAGGGCGGCCAGAAGCTTGTTCTGGGCGGAGAACGGCACGCCATTCTTGTCCATCGCCTTTTGCAGGTTCTCGATCAGCGCGAAGACATCCGCCTTCTGTATGCCGAGATCCTTATGCGCCGCCTTCATATCCTTGCCGGTGTAGGTACAGCCGCCACCCAGGATCACGCAAAACTGCTCGACCAGACGCGCCTTGGTCTGGTCGCGCTTTGCGGGCTCGAAGAAGGTGTTGATGCGCGGATCGGCGTCGACATTGACGAACAGGTCGTCGACGATGCGGACCAGGCCTTCGCGGCCGCCGAACGCGGCAAACAGCTTTCCTTCCGTTGAAATGACAGGCGCCGTGGCAGCGGTCGGATGGGCTCCGGCGGTCGTTGCAGCCAGACAGAGGGCAAGGGCAAAGCGCTTCATCATGATCAGAATCCTACCTGCACGGAGGCGTAAAGGCCGGTTTGGCGGCGGGTGACGACGTGGCCAAGGTCGGCATAGGCGAGCGTCAGCGAGATCGTCTTGGTCGCGGCGTAGGCGGCGAAGACGTCGAAGACCGCACCTTCCTTGGCGATGGCCAGATTGTCCGGCTTGGTGCGGATCTCGGCGCCGACAGCCAGCTTGCGGTTGATCAAATAGGCCGCCGAGCCTTCGAATTGCAGGTGACGTTTGTCGTCGATACCGCCGAAGCCAAGGATGCCGTACTGGTTGGCGCGGGTGCTGCGCAGCGTGCCGTTGAGCAGGATGCCTTGTGCCAGGTAAAGCTTGGTCGCGCTGACATAGTAGTCGGTGTCCTTGCCGCGGCGCGCACCCAGGGCGGTTACCAGACCAGGCTTGTCATTTTTCTTGAACTGCGCGCCGACGCTGACCTGGGGCCACCAGTGATCCTGATCCAGCACCGCGTCGCCCAGCACCTTGACCTTTACGCCCAGCGTATCCTGGTTGATCGTGTAGTCCTGGCCGAGGCCGAGCGCCGTGCCGACGTCCTGTGTGTTGAAGGCTTGTCGCGAATAAGACAGCTCGACGCGATCGTAGAGGCCGACCAGCACGCCGGTCGAACGGATATCGAAATCGGTGGTGTTGACGTCGGTCGCATAGGCATTGGCGCCGATCTGCCGCGCCGAACCGTAGCTGCCGATGACGGCCCACGGCGTCAGACCGCCGCCGGCGGAGCCTTCGATCTGGCTGACGCCGCCGGTCAGCAGCAGCTTGCCACTGCCAGTGAGGGATTGCGCCTGGACGGCGCCGGCGGCCAGAAAGACAAGAGAGCCGAGGGCGACGCCAATACGGTTAATCATGAACAATCCACAGCCAATGAGCTGCAATCGATTTAGCCCTGAGATTTTAAGGTTGGATTGACGGCCATATAAAAAAGCAATGCCTTGCCCGGTCCGGAATTTCGTGATCACAATAATTGCGTTTGTATGCGTTCAATCGCGGCGCTTCCTGGTTTCGGACCGGGAGTTGCCATAGCTTTCTTGTTGCGCATACCGGGTCTGGTCGACACGCTCCGGATGCGTCTCCACACCGGGAGTTGTCATGTCCGAAACCGTTTCCCCGCCGTCTCAACCCGCGCCTCCGCTGATCGAACGCGTCAAGAATATCCTGCTGAAGCCGTCGCCCACCTGGGACGCTATCGCCGTCGAGCCATCCGACATCAAGTCGATCTATCTCGGCTATGTCATTCCGCTTGCGGCCATTGGTCCTGTCGCAAGCGCGATCGGAATGAGCGTTTTTGGTGTCGGTATTCCCGGTATTCTCAGCTACAAAACGCCTCTGATCTGGGCAGCGACCGGCGCGATCGTGCAATTCGTCCTGGCATTGGTCATGGTCTTCATCATGGCGCTGGTGATTGACGGCCTTGCTCCGTCCTTTGGCGGTCAGAAGAACCAGCTGCGCGCCTTCAAGGTTGCGGCCTATTCGTGCACGGCCGCCTGGCTGGCGGGCATTTTTTCCATTTTGCCGCCGCTCGGCATGCTTGGCTTTCTTGGCCTATACAGCCTCTACCTTATGTATGTCGGCCTGCCAAAGCTAATGAATGCCCCTCAGGACAAGGCAGTCGGCTATACCGCTGTGACCGTCATTGTGATGATTGTCCTCTGGATCGTCGCAGGCTTGATTTCCAGTCCAATCTATCGTTTCGGGGCTCCCGGCGGCTTCCTCAGCGGCGCGGCGACAGGCGCGGCTGTCGGTACCGCGACTGTCCCGGGCGTCGGTTCGGTGGATCTGAACAAGCTGGAAGAGACAAGCAAACAGTTGGAAGCCCAGGCCAACGCCATGCAGGCCGGACAGACCAATGTGAAAACGGTCGATCCGGCACAACTTCTGGCCCTGTTGCCGGAGAACTATCGTGGCGCGGCGCGCTCGGACACCAGCACTGAAGCGAACCAGAGCGGCGGTATCGCCGTTTCCGGGGCGAAGGCCAGCTATGCGGTCGGTGGAGGAACGATCCGCGTCGAGATCAACGATCTGGGCAGCATGGGTGGGCTGACCGCCATGGCGGGGGCCTTCAATGTCAACAGCACGGAAAAGACGGAGACGGGTTACAAGACGGTCGTGTCGAATAATGGCCGGGTCGTCACCGAAGAATACGACAATAACGCCAAAAGCGGCAGCTATTCCGTTGTGGCGGTACCCCGTATCTCCATCGAAGCGCATGGCGACAATGTCGATATGGCCACGATCAAGGGATTGGTTGACAGCATCGATATCGGCCGCGCCGAAGGTCTGGCAAAGTAGACGGATTGGGCCGTCGGCATGACGGCCCTTTTTTATGCGGCGGCGGGTTTGGGCGCGAACCGCTCCAGGATATGCCGGGTCATCCCCCTGGCCAGTTCTTCTTCGCCAAAGAAGACAGCGCCCAGCTTCTCGCTTCTCAGGAACTGGACTTCGCCTTCGCTGTGGGTGCGCAGCACGACTTCGATGCCCGGATTGACCCGGCGGGCGGTATCGACCATCTGGCGGACGTGCAGCAGGTCGGGCGTGGCGATGACCAGCATGGCGGCATTGAGCACATGCGCCTGGGCCAGCACGACGGGTTCCGCGGCATTGCCATAGACGGCGGCCTTGCCTTTGCCGCGCAGGTCTTCGATGCGCTCGCGGTTCTGATCGACGACGACATAGGCGATGCCCTGGGTGTCGAGGGCTTCGGCGATGCGCTTGCCGACGCGACCGTAGCCGACCAGGATGACCTGGCCCTTCAGATACCGGTCTTCGGTCGCGGTCGGCAGTTCGGCCAGAGGTTCGACGCGTTCTTCCAGCTTGCGAACGGTTCTGGAATGCTTGACCGCCCAGGCGCCGATCGGCTTCATGGCATTGAAGATGAACGGGTTGGCGGCGATGGATATGATCGCTCCGGCCAGGATCAGGTTCATGCCTTCCTGCGGCAGCAAACCGAGGCTGACGCCAAGCCCGCCAAGGATGAAGGAGAATTCGCCGATCTGCGCCAGGCTGGCGGAAACCATCAGGGCCGTATTCAGAGGGTAGCGGAAAGCCAGAACCAGAACGGCCGCCGCGACGCCTTTGCCGGCGATGATGATGGCGACGACCGCCAGGACCTCAACCGGTTTTTGCAGCAGGACCATGGGGTCGAACAGCATGCCGACCGAAACGAAGAACAGGACCGAGAAGGCGTCGCGCAACGGCAGTGACTCTTCGGCGGCCCTATGGCTGAACTTGGATTCGCGCATGACCATGCCGGCGAAGAAGGCGCCCAAGGCAAACGACACGCTGAACAGTTCCGACGCGCCCCAGGCGATGCTGATCGCCGCGGCAATGACGGACAGGGTGAACAGTTCGCGCGAGCCGGTCTTGGCGACCTGCCACAATATCCACGGCATGACCTTGCGGCCGACCAGCAGCATCAGGGCGATAAAGGCGCCGACGCTGAGGAGCGTGGTGGCGATCGATATCCAGAGATTTTGCGTTGGCGCGTGGCCGGCGGCCTGAACAGCACTGTCGGTATTGAGGATGTGGGCCAAGGGCGGCAGCAGAACCAGGACAAGGACGGTCACGAGGTCTTCGACGACCAGCCAGCCGATGGCTATGCGGCCATTCATTGTCTCGGTGGCGTCGGCCGCCTCCAGCGCCTTTAGCAGCACTACGGTACTGGCGCACGACAAACACAGGCCGAAGACCAGCGCTGGTCCGAAGGCCCAGCCCCACAGCCCCATGGTCAGAGCCATACCGAGAAGCGTTGCCAGCGACATCTGCACGATGGCGCCGGGCAGGGCGATCTTGCGCACCGACATCAGGTCATCGAGCGAAAAGTGCAGGCCGACGCCGAACATCAGCAACATGACGCCGATTTCGGACAGCTGGGCGGCGATATGGCCATCGGCAACGAAACCGGGGGTAAACGGGCCAACCAGAATGCCGGCCAGCAGGTAGCCAACCAGCGGCGGCAGTTTTACGCGCGCAGCCAGAAAGCCAAGGATAAGCGCCAGGCCGAAGCCAGACGCAAGGGTAGTGATAAGCGAAATATTGTGGTGGTCCATGCCCGGCCTTTAGAGTTCGTGTGAAACAGAAAAGGCCCGCAAAACCGGCCAGAACGTTGAAGCCGGAGTGTCAACCGCGCAGAAGGGTGCGCAAAAAACAGCTAATTGCGGATTGATTGCAGTTTCAGGGTTCAAGACGCGTGCGTCAACCCTGATCACGGTATTGCTATGATATTGTGACCGCGCTGGTTACGGATTATGGCCGTTACCCGTGCGCGCCGTCCCACGGCCGGAAATGCTTGGACAGTTTCAGCCCCTGACCCTGGTAGTGCGAACCACTCTGGCCATAGAGCTGAACAGGGCGCTCGGTCAGGGGTTCATAGACCAGGCGCGCGACCGTCTGGCCGTCTTCCAGCAGGAAGGGCGTGTCGAAGCAACGGACCTCAAGCACGCCGCGCGATCCCTTGGCGCCGGCTTCGTCCGTGCCGAAGCCCGGATCGAAGAAGCCGGCATAGTGGACGCGGAACTCGCCGACACTGGGATCGATCGGCAGCATTTCGGCGGCTTCCATGACCGGGATTTCGACGGCGCCCTTGGACGCCAGGATATAGAACTCACCCGGGTCGAGCAGGAGCTGGCCGTTGTTCTGGTATAAGGGCTCCCAGTATTTCCGGGGATCATGGCCATCGATATTGTCCAGATCGATGACACCGGCATGACGACGGGCGCGATAGCCGACCAGATCACCGGTCAGGTCGACGCCGCAGTCGGCCGTATAGAGCTTGGGGGAATTACCGCGCTTGATACGCAACTGGTTCAGGCGGGTGCCGGTGCGCGCCAGGACCGAGAAGGTCTGTGGCGCGATCTCGACATAGATGGGCCCTGTGTAACCCGCGGCGACGTCGTCGAACAGGTCGCCATAATCCGACAGCAGGCGCACGAAGACGTCGACACGGCCTGTCGACGATTTCGGATTGGCGCGGGCCGATATGCCGGCCGGAAGCGCCAGGCTTTCCTGCAACTCGGCGATATAGACGCAACCGGATTCGAAGACGGCGCCCTTCGACAGGTCCATCTCATGCATCACGACGTCCGGCAGGCGTTCGGACACCTTGCGGCCACGCGGCAGGTACGAGGCACGCACGCGCCATGCCCGGGCGCCGAGCCTGAGGTCGATGCTGGCCGGCTGGATCTGGTCGTGGTCGAGCGCCGACTGGCTTTGGACAACGCCCTGTTCGACCAGTTCGGCCAGGCTCTGCATGGGCAGGATGCCGTGTTTCAGTTCGGTCGGTGCCGCGATGGCGTCCGCGATCAGGGTCGTGGCGGTCATGAAGTCTGGCTTGTCTCTAATCTTTGCCGCTTTTGCCAGGTGTCGTACCCAACAAAAACTTTGTGCGTCGCGGCGAATTGACTAATATGCCGCCGCTGACGGGGGACGGGCAATCTAGTGCGCTTTCCAAAAAGTGTGAAACGGTTTTTGGATTAAACAGCGTGATAAAATAGAAGCGCTTTCCAAAAAGTGTGAAACGGTTTTTGGGCTAGAAAGCGCGGTGAAATAGAAGCGCTTTTCCAAAAAGTGTGAAACGGTTTTTGGGCTAAAAAAGCGCGGTGAAATAAAGTGTCATGCCGGAAAGTGGGCGCCACTTTCACCCAGGGCATGGGGCTATACCAGAGGATGAGTGCCGATCGTGTACAGTCATACCAGTCACGGCATTACGATCAGTGTCGAGGTCGAATATCTGACGCAGGACCGGCATGACTATGGTCCGGATCAGTTTGCCTGGGCCTATCACATCACCATGCGCAATTCGTCTGACGAGGTGGTGCAGTTGAAGGCGCGCCACTGGACCATCATCGACGGTTTCGGGCGGGTGCATAAGGTCAATGGCGAGGGCGTTGTCGGCCAGAAGCCCCGCCTTCAGCCGGGGCAGAGTTATCTATATACGTCCGGCTGTCCGCTTCCGACGCCATCCGGATCGATGAGCGGCTACTATGTTTTTGTGCGTGAGGACGGCGCGCCGCTGAAGGTGATCATTCCAACCTTCTCGCTGGATCTCCCGGATCCGGGACGCGTGTTGAATTGACCAAAAAACCCCGCTCATTGAGCGGGGTTTTTTTTATTGGGTTGCAACTGCGCTTACAGGTAGCGCCGCAGATTGCGCGACAGGTCGGCACCGGTGTCGCGCTTCTTGGTCTTCTGCGACGGCTGGTACGCCACGCGGGCGTGCTCGACGCAATAGGGCGTGCCGTCATCCGAACGGCGACCACAGAAGGAGAAGCTGTCCGACGACGGATCACCGATCGGCCATTTGCACATCTTGGTGCCCAGCGTCAGGACGGTCGCTGTGCCCGGCGTTTCCACATAGGGAACCACCGGCTGGCTGATCACCGGACGGGCCAGCACCGGCTCGGTGCGGCGCAGCGTCGCCGAATTCATGGCTGGCGCATGGTGCGGCGGCGCCGAGACCGGACGTGGCGGACGCTGCGGTTTGTACAGGGGACGCGTGGGCTGCGACGGTGCCGCACGGCCCGAAAGGCCCAGGCGGTGCACCT
>CAMLLA010000017.1 GCA_946480525.1 uncultured Asticcacaulis sp.
TCTGTGGCCGATATTCCCAATGGTGCGTATTGCTGCGCGCCGGGAAATTTATGTACGGATAGACCAGAAATACGCTTTTCACACCCTTGAGCGGTTCCGGGCTGGGGTCCTTCAGACGCGCCGCGCCCTGACGCTCAAGGCGCTGCGTCATCAGATCCATGATCGACCACGCGCCGTGGCTCCATCCCGCCAGACACAGGCGCGACGCGTCGACGTCCGCGCGTTGCGCAATCCCCCACACCGCCGCCAGCACGTCGCCCGACCGCTCATAGCCATGCAGGGCCAGGCCTGAACATACCAGGCTGACCGCAGCCGTCTGATCCCAACCGCGCGGCATGAAACTGTCGATGACAAAGGCACGCACGCCTGCCTTTTCCGCCAGCCGGGCATAGGCATGGATGTGTGGCCGGATCCCATTGCACGCATGGAAGAGCAGCACCGCCGGACGCGGAATGTTATCCGCTGGACCATAGACGGTCACATAGGGCGTCAAAAAATCGAAGCGGGTTTGCAAAGAATCGAGCACGGGACCTCTTGAACAAAATGTAACTGTTACTATTTTAGTTACGTATGACGGTCATAGCTTTGTGAACCAGAGTTCGGCCGAAAAAGCCAATCATATTAAAGGGACATACGATGAGCACCTCGTTCCGCAACCCGACCCACCCGATCGATCCGCAATTCCTGGAACGCTGGTCGCCGCGCGCCTTTGCCGACACCCTCGTTACTGAAGATCAAGTCCTGAGCATCCTCGAAGCCGCGCGCTGGTCGCCGTCAGCGTCGAACCTCCAGCCCTGGCGCTGCAAGCGCACAAGCTGGGTCTTGTTGCCCACGGAATGGGCGGTCTGGAATATGATAAGGCGCCGCTGGTCCTGGGACTTCCCGCCAATGTGAAACTCGAAGCCGCCTTTGCCATTGGCTATAAGGGCGATCCGGACAGCTTGCCGGATTTCCTGAAGGCGCGCGAAACGCCTTCGGACCGTCAGCCGCTGTCGGCCATGGCCTTCAAGGGACGGTTCAGTGGAGAGGTCCAGAATCCAACGGTTTAAGGGCCTCCGGCGGGCAGGGTCGTAACGACCCTGCACCCTACACCGTTACCTGAGTCCCAAGTTCAACCACGCGACCCGGCGGGATATGGAAGAAGTCCGTCGGGTTGGCAGCGTTGCGCATCAGGAAGATGTAGAGCTTGTCCTGCCACAGCGGCATACCCGAATTGGCCGACGGCACGACATTGCGTTTGCCCAGGAAGAAGCTGGTCGCCATGATGTCGAACTTCAGGCCCAGCTTGCGGCAAACACCCAGGGCGCGTGGCAGGTTCGGGCTTTCCATGAAGCCGTAGCTGATCGTCAGCCGTTTGAAGTCCTCGTTGATGATCTCGATCGTCACACGCTCGGCGTCCGGCACGCGCGGCGTATTGGCCGTCCGCACCGTCAGGATGACGTTTTTCTCGTGCAGCACCTTGTTGTGCTTGAGATTGTGCATCAATGCCACCGGCGCGATTTCGGCGTCTGACGTCAGGAAGATCGCCGTGCCGGCGACGCGGTGCGGCGGCCGCTTCTTCATCATCTCAACCAGGTCGGTCAACATCACGCTGTCCCGGCGCGACTTGTCCATAAGGATCTGGCTGCCGCGCACCCAGGTCGCCATGACCAGGAATAGCGAAGCGCCGATCAGCACGGGCAGCCAGCCGCCGGACAGGAACCGCAGCGCGTTGGCGCTCAGGAAGGACAGGTCGAGGATCATGAAGGGCACGACAAAGGCCAACACCATCGGCCAGCGCCACTTCCACATCTGACGCATGACGATCGACGCCATCATCGTCGTTACCACCATGGTGCCCGTCACGGCCAGGCCGTAGGCGTGAGCCAGCGCCGACGAAGTCTGGAAGGTCACCATGACCACGACAACACCGGCCAGCAGCATGTTGTTCAGCTGAGGAACGAAAATCTGGCCCGACTGGGTTTCCGACGTCCGCGTCACGGTCAGGCGCGGCAGGAGACCCAGCTGGATCGCCTGCTGGGTCAGAGAGAATGCGCCGGTGATGACGGCTTGCGAAGCCACCACGGTCGCCATGCCGGCCAGGATAACCAGTGGCAGACGATAGGTTTCCGGCGCCATTTCAAAGAACCAGTTCATCTGATGGTAGGGCTGGCCATCCGGCGTCGCCTCAAGCACCTTCAGGGCCAGGGCGCCCTGACCCAGGTAATTCAGGCTCAGGCACGGCAGTACGAAGAACAGCCATGCCGCCTGGATCGGCCATCGGCCGAAGTGGCCCATATCGGCCGTCAGGGCCTCGGCACCGGTCACCGTCAGGAAAACCGCACCCAGCACGATGAAGCCCGCCAGCCCGTGCTCCGCGAGAAATTTCACGGCATAGAAGGGATTGATCGCCGTAAGGATTTCAGGTCGGTCGGCAAGCTGCATGACGCCCAATACCGCCATGACCGAAAACCAGATGGCGCAAATCGGGCCAAAGACCACGCCGACCTTGGCGGTGCCCTTGCTCTGGAACATGAACAGGCCAAGCAACATGACGCCCGATATGGCC
This sequence comes from uncultured Asticcacaulis sp., assembly GCA_946480525.1. Next base: position 2,549 of record CAMLLA010000017.1, read on the forward strand.
AGGACCATTTCCGTCGATATGCTGTTTTCCATGCCGGGAATGGTGCGCAGGCCTTCGACAGCCGACAGCACCGACATGGCCGGTGTGATGACGGCATCGCCGTAGAACAGGGCCGCGCCGATAACGCCAAGGACGAACACGATCTGCGTCCTGCGCCCCATGGCGCGCTGAGCCAGGGCCATAAGCGACAGGACCCCGCCTTCGCCATTGTTGTCGGCACGCATGATGAAGCCGACATATTTGACGGCGACGATCAGGATCATGGCCCACAGGGCCAATGACACGACGCCCAGGATTTCCGGCCGCGTCACCCCGTCATGGGCGGCAGCGTGCAGGGCTTCCTTGAAAGCGTAAAGCGGCGAGGTACCGATGTCGCCGAAGACGACGCCGACAGATCCTAGCGCCAGTGCAAAGAATCCCGCATGGCCATGGCCATGGTGGGCGGGAGCTTCCGCTGCGGCATCCTTCGATGTTGTGGAAACGCTGGCCGCGACGGCTGTGGTCGGCGCGTCTGCGGCGGTCGCCGGAGCCGGCTGGGAGCCCGGCGTTCCGGCAGGGGAGTCCCCTGTCATGTACACTCTCCTGAGGGCATGACACACACGGTCTTTTCAAGGACACCCTCGCTTGAACGACGCGCTCTTACGCCTATTTAAAAACACATTCAATGCCCATTTAGGGCGTTCATGACGGAGCTGTGACGTGCTTACCCTAGGAACAGAACCAAAACTGTTGTATTATCGAGATAATCATGTCCGATAGCCAAAGATTTCCCGTCGCAGCGCATACCCTGGCGTACCTTGCCCACCGCAACGCCTATTCGCGTGAGCAGGCCGTGTCGTCATCCATACTGGCGGCAAGCATTCCGACGAACCCCGTCGTTATTCGTCGCATGACGACTCAGCTGGCCAAGGCCGGTCTGGTGGCGACATGCTCGGGCGTGGCTGGTGGCGCCTGGCTGCTCAAACGACCCGAACATATCCGCCTCGATGAAGTGCTGAGGGCTGTGAACGGCTGTGCGCACCTGGGCTCGGCGCCCGTCGGCGCCAAGGGCTGCCCGGTCAGTCAGGCCATTCCGCGCGCTGTCAACGACGCAATGCAACTGGCCAATGCGGCAGCCTCGACCAGTCTGTCGAAAATCACGGTCGCGGACCTGCTGAAGCACGTCGGCCAGACGTCTGAGGACTGCGAGAAGATTCAAATCCCGGCCTGAGGTCAGACTAGCCCCCACCACCGCACACTTGGCCATTTCTTAAACACTCCACATTATCAATCCGCTTGCATTTCCGGCAGGGCTCGTGTTCGATCCCGGTCTGTTTTTTAGGGGAATCGCCAGCGTGGCTCGCCGTCTTGTCCTGATCACCGGAGCATCCGCAGGGATTGGCATGGCGTTCGCGCGCACCTATGCCTCGCATGGCTGGGACGTGGCGCTGACCGCCCGGCGCCAGGATCGGCTGGACACCCTGGTCGAGGAAATCCGCCTGCGCTTCGGTGTCGAAGCCCATGCCCTGCCGGGCGATCTGGCCGACCCCGCCACGCCTGAAGCCCTGCAACAAGGCATTTTAGCGCTTGGCCGCAGCGTCGATGGCCTGGTTAACAATGCAGGCTACGGACAGCCTGGCGGGTTCCTGGGCACAACCTTGGAACAGCATCGCGCCTTCATGCAGGTCATGTGGCTGGCGCCGATCGAGCTGACCCACCGCTTCCTGCCAGGCATGATCGAACGCAAGTTCGGCCGCATCATCAATGTCTCGTCGCTGGCCGGTTACCTGCCGGCGTCGCCCGGAGATACATTGTATGGGCCCGTAAAAACCGGGCTGACGCGCTTCTCCCAAAGCCTGCATCTTGAGGTCCGCGATCACGGCGTCCATGTGACGTCGCTGTGTCCCGGCTGGACCTATTCCGAATTCCACGACGTCGTCGGCACGCGCTCCAAGCTGTCGAAGGCCATTCCCGAATGGTGGTGGATGGGCGCGGACGAGGTCGCCCGTGAGGGCTTCGTCGCCGCCGAAGCCAATCGTGCCTGCTGCGTGCCAGGCGCCCCGAACAAGACGGCGGCAGCGCTCCTGAAGGTCCTGCCCGACGACTGGGTGATGGAACTGGCGTCGGGGCAGCTTCGGAAAATACATCGATAGCCGTCCACACTTCGCCCTCCCTGCTTACGGGGAGGGCGAAATTGCACTTACTCAAGAACGCAGCTTCCTATCGGCTGTGCCCACTCTCATATGGATGCGCGGCGCTCGGCAGGATGATGTCCTGCGTAATCGCGCCGATCGACGAAATGATGATCTGCACTGACAGGGCGCAAAGGATCAGCCCCAGCACCCGTACCACGACGACCATTCCCACCCGGCCGAAAATCCGCGAAATCGTGTTCGACAGCAAAAGGGAAATCAGGATCGCCACGGCCGTGGTCAAGATGGCCAATACCCCCACCACCACAGCCAGGGGGCCAAGGTCCTGCGCCACACCCGCCTGAATGATGACCGTCGAAATCGTTCCCGGCCCAACCATCAATGGAAAAGCAAAGGGCACGACGAGTTTTTCGAAACTCTTCTTCGCCGTTTCACGGTGACCCAGCGGCTGCACACCCGTCGTTGGATCACCGCCGCTCTTGACGTCCTCGGCGTGGGCAAAGGTCTCCATGAAATCACCCTGCGCCATCTGAAGCCCCATCAGGAACAGCAACAGACCGCCGGCAATACGGAAGGCGTCCATCGAGATTCCGAAGAACTGCAGGATGCTTAAACCCGCGAAATAGAAGATCGACAGGATGACCGCTGTAAAGACCGAGATATAAATGCTCAGCCAGCGCCGCGCCTTGGATGACTGGGTCTGGGTCGCCGCAGCATAGATGGGCACATTGCCGATCGGGTCGATCAGCGCGAACAGGGTAATGAAAAAATTGAAATAGAAGGGCAACAGCTTCGTCAGGTTGAGATCGTCGAACATGGCCGCATACCCCGTGATTCGGCCGAATCATGACTGACTTGTGCAGTCCTGGCAAATCGCGTAAGCGCCCCTCACCGCAGACAAGGACCCACCGCCATGACCGAGCTTTACAAGGCTGACGACCGCATGATCCTGGCTCTGGACGAGCCCGATCTCGACAGCGCCCGCGCCCTGATCAAAACGCTCGGCGACAGCGTTTCCTATTACAAGATCGGCCTGACCCTGCTGGCCCAGGGCGGGCTGGACCTGGCGCGCGAACTGAAGGACCAGGGCAAACTGATCTTCCAGGACTGGAAGCTGCACGATATCGGCGCCCAGGTCGAAGGCGCGGCCAAGGCAGCCTGCGTCGGCGCCTGCGATCTGTTGACCGTCCATGCCGAGCCGCAGGTCATGCGCGCAGCCGTCAAAGGCCGGGGCAATGGCACGACCAGGATTATCGGCGTGACGGTGATGACCTCGCTGAGCCAGGCCGATCTCGATGAAATGGGTTATGGCACGGCCTTGGCCGAACTGGTCATGCTGCGCGTCGACCAGGCGGTGGAATGCGGTCTCGACGGCGTTGTCGCCAGCCCGCACGAAGCGGCCATGATCCGCGCCCGCGTGCCGGCCGACTTTTTGATTGTGACGCCGGGCGTGCGGCCGGAAGGTTCTGACATCAATGACCAGCAGCGCATCGCGACGCCGCAGAATGCCTTCCTGAATGGTGCCTCGCACGTCGTGGTCGGCCGTCCGATCACACGTGCTGCCGATCCTGTAGCGGCGGCACAAAGCATCCTGGCGGCGATCCATAACGTTTAAATAGACCCCACCACCGCTGCGCTTCGCTTGCGGTCCCCCTCCCCATCGCTTCGCGACAGGGAGGAGATACGGAGCGCGATCACTCCTCCCTGTGCGAAGGTTGCCTGCCGGCGAGGCTGGGGAGCGACCATCTGCGGAGCAGATGGTGGCGGGGCATCTTACTTAAAAATCGACAGCGATGCCCTTGCGTTCCCAATCGCCATAGCGCGTGGGCTCGGGACCCTTCGGGCCGCCATCTTCCTCAGCCATCGCTTGCGCCTCGGCCTCCGCCTTTGCCCGGCGCTCAGCGGCTTCGGCAAGCGCGCGCTGTGCTTCGGGCGTCAGCGTCTTCTGCGTCACTTCACTCAGGTCGGCGGGCTTTTCGGTTTCGGATGACATTTTTGTAAGGCCCTTGGAGGAACAGGGAGAATTCCCCATATCTAGTCCTCAACCTGTAACAACTCAAGGAACCGAAATCATTATGAACCCGTTGAAGACCTGGATCTTGCTCGCTGGCCTGACCGCTCTGTTCGGCGCCATCGGCTTTGCCCTGGCCGGCCCCACGGGTATGCTCATCGCGCTCGGCTTAGGCATCGCGATGAACCTGTTCACCTACTGGAACTCGGACAAGGCCGTGCTGCGCATGTATCGCGCCGAGCCCGTCGATCCAAACACCAGCCACCCCTTGCTGCGCACCTATTACCGCGACATCGAGGAGCTGAGTGGGCGCGCCCAGCTGCCGATGCCTAAGGTCTACATCATGCACAGCGACCAGCCGAACGCCTTCGCCACCGGCCGTAACCCGCAGAATGCCGCCGTCTGTGCGACGACCGGTCTTTTGGAAATGCTTGACCGCAGCGAAATCCGCGGCGTCATGGCACACGAACTGGCGCACGTCAAAAACCGCGACACTCTGGTGATGACGATCACGGCGTCGATCGCCGGCGCCATTTCGTCGATCGCCAACTTCGCCATGTTCTTCGGCGGGTCGAACAACGATGAGGAAGGCCACTCCAACATATTTGCGTCGCTGGCCCTGATGATCCTGGCGCCGATCGCCGCCATGCTGGTGCAGATGGCCATCTCGCGGACACGCGAATACGAGGCCGACCGCGTCGGCGGCGAAATCGCCGGAGACCCGGAAGCCCTTGCGCGAGCCCTGCACAAGATCGAGGCTTACGCGCGCGGCACCTATAACCATGGCGCCGAACGCAACCCGGCCTCCGCGCACATGTTCATCATCAATCCGCTGAACGGTCGCAATATGGACAACCTGTTCTCGACCCACCCGAATACGCACAACCGGGTCGAGGCCCTGATGAAGCTGGCGACCGACCTGCGCCGCCGCCCAACGCAAAAGGCGTTTACGAGCGTCCCCGCAACAGATATGTAGCGGCCTTCTTTCGCCTCCCCTCGCAAAAAGGGGAGGCTCTTTTTTGAATGCCCAGCACCTTAAAGACCGACCTTATGACCCAGCCCCCCCGCACCCGTAAACCGTCGTCCCGTTCCGGCTATAAGCCACCAAAGGTTCGCCCAGCCCCGAAGCCAAAGCCGCAGTTCAAGCCCGAACCCAAGGTCTTCGTAGAGGATGATGGCGATATCGGCATGCCGGCGCGCATCGCGGCGATGGAACTGATCGACGCGGCCCTGACCAAACGCTCCGGTTTCGACGAGGCGCTGACGCGCACCTCCTTTACGTCTTTGAGCGACTCCGAACGCAGCTTTGCCCGCGCCCTGGCCATGCTGGTCCTGCGCCGCCTCGGCCAGCTCAATGAGGTCATCGAGAAGATGACCAAGAAGACACCGTCTGATGCCGTCTGCGCCCTGCTGCGCATCGGCCTGGTTCAGATCGGCTTCATGAATGTGCCGGGCTTTGCCGCCGTATCGACCACCGTCAAGCTGGCTGAGCGCGAAAGCCATACCCGCCCGTTCAAGGGTCTGATCAACGCCATCCTGCGCACCGTCATCCGCGAAGGAGGCCTCAAGGCGCCTAGCCCGTCGCGCCTGGTGCCCGACTGGCTGTTCCAGCGCTGGAAGATGAATTTCGGCCAGGACAATGCCGAGGCCATGGCGCTGGTCCTCACTGAAGAGCCCGCCACTGACGTCACCTTCAAGACCGCCGCCGACCGCGACCGCCTGTCCGGAGCGCTGGAAGGCCAAGCGCTGGGTGGCCTGTCGATCCGCAGCGGACTGAGGGGCGATATTCGCGAATGGGCGGGTTACGCGGACGGCGTCTGGTGGGTCCAGGATGCGGCTTCGGCCACGCCCGTGTCCCTGCTCGGCGATCTGACGGGCAAGACCGCGATCGACCTGTGCGCTGCACCGGGCGGCAAGACCATGCAACTGCTGGCCAAGGGCGCCAAGGTCGTGGCGCTCGACCGGTCGAAGAACCGCCTGAAGCGCGTCGAAGAGAACCTCGCCCGCACCGGCTATGCAGCCGAACTGCACATGGCCGACGCCGAAGGCTTCGAAGACACGCGCCAGTTCGACGTCGTCCTGCTTGATGCGCCGTGCAGCGCCACCGGCACATTCCGCCGTCAGCCCGACGTTCTGTGGGCGACGCGCCCCGCCGACATCGCCAAGCTGGCCGACGTCCAGCACCGCCTGCTCGATTCCGGCGCCGAAAAGGTCGCGCCGGGCGGGGAGCTGATCTATTGCACTTGCTCGCTGGAGCGCGAAGAGGGCGAAACCCAGGTCCTGGCCTTCCTGCGCCGCCGCAAGGATTTTGCCCTGGTTCCAGCCAGTGCGGATGACGCCGCGGCCGTTGGATTGCCAGCCGAATCCGTCGCGAAAGAAGGCTGGCTGCGCCTGCTGCCGCATCAGCGCCCGGGCGGACAGGATGGCTTCTTCATCGCGCGTCTCAAACGAAATTCGTGATCGCCAAAACGGTTGACGCCGTGTGCGCAAGCGCGCTTAAAGATGACCCTTCATACGCCTATAAATACACTGCCGGACACAAATGACCGCCACCACGCCCCTTATCTGCCCTTCGATTCTGGCTTCCGACTTTGCCCGCCTGGGCGATGAGGTAAAGGCGATAACGGTGGCCGGCGCGGACTTCGTCCATATCGATGTCATGGATGGCCATTTCGTCCCGAACCTGACGATCGGACCGGATGTCGTAAAGGCGCTCAGGCCGCACACCCATCTGCCCTTCGACGTCCACCTGATGATTTCGCCGGTCGATCCGTTCCTCGAAGCGTTCCGTAATGCCGGCGCCGACTATATCAGCCTGCACCCCGAAGCCGGACCGCACCTGCACCGGTCGCTAAAATATATCCGCCAGCTGGGGGCCAAGGCCGGCGTTGTGCTCAATCCGGCCACACCTGTCGAAATTCTCGACTGGGTGATCGACGATGTCGACTTGGTGCTGATCATGAGCGTCAATCCCGGCTTCGGCGGCCAGAGCTTTATCGACTCGCAACTGCGCAAGATCGCCGCCGTGCGCAAGAAGCTCGACGATGCCGGAAGCGCTGCCCTGCTCCAGGTCGATGGCGGCGTCACGGCCAACAATGCGGCGGCGTGTGTGTCTGCCGGAGCGACCGCGCTGGTCGCCGGCACCGCCGTATTCAAAGGCGGCGAATCCGCTTATGCCGGCAATATCAAGGCCCTGAAAGGTCTCTAGCTTAGACATGCAGGCTTACGAGTCGACCGCGATTCCGGAACTGAATGCCGTCCAGACACCCTGGGCGCAGGTCATCCTTGCGTGGATTCGAAACCAGACCGGCGCCGAACTGTTTGGCATGCCGGGCTACCGGCTGACGCTGAAAGGCGCCCTTCCCGAAGGGTTTATCACCGCCCCTCACGATGTGCGACCGATCAATACACTGCTCGGCAAGGCGATACTTTCCGGCCGTTTTACCCTGGCGGGCGCCCGCATGAGCGTCCAGGGCAGCGGCGACCCGTGGAACCGCCCCTCCCCTTCACGCGCTTTTGCCGTCGAACTGCACCGCTTCAACTGGCTGCCGGCGCTGATGAGCCAGGGCGACGAGGGCGCCAAGGAAGCCGGGCGCTTGTTTTCCCTGTGGCACAAGACCTTCTGCCGCTGGACGCCGTTCTCGTGGAGCGAGGAGATCCTGCCGCGCAGGCTGATCAACCTCGCCATCTTCGCCAAACGGCTTATCCAGGTGTCCCCGCAGTATACCAATGAGATCGCCCAGTGCCTGAGCGAACAAGGCAGGCATCTGTCACGGCTCAACAACAATCCGGCCTGGCAGGGTGACAAGGCGGTGGCCTTGATCATCCTCGGCTGCGTCCTGTCCGGAAAGGCCGGCTACAGTTTCCTGAAACAGGGGCAAAAGCTGCTGCCCAAGGCCCTGAAGCGTCTGGTATTGGCTGATGGCAGCCACGTATCGCGCAGCCCCCAGCAAGGCCTGAACCTGCTGTATGACCTGTTGCTGATCGAAGACGCCATGAACCAGCGCGGCCTGGCGACGCCCGAGACGCTCGACACCCACGTCGATCAGTTGAGCCGTTTTGTCCGCGCCCTGTCCCATCCCGATGGCAGCCTGTGCGCATTCCAGGGCGCGGAATCCCTGATGCCCGACGAGGTCCTGCCGGCGCTTGTGCGCAACGACATCCGCCCGGCGGCAACCGAGACTCCCGCGCAGTTCGAAGACGGCCGCTATCACCGCATGGCGGGCCGCAGCCTGGTTGTAATCGCCGATGCCGGCGATCCGCGCGCCGACGCCTATGGCTATGCGGCGTGCGATCATCCCATGGCGTTCGAAGTGTCGGGTGGCCGGGACAAGCTGATGGTCCTGCCGGGCTGGTCGCCCAAGCAGAACGACCGCCAGGGTTTCCGCATTGTGCCCGCCGGCAATACGCTGACCCTGGCCGACACGGGTATTCTGACGCCCATAACAGGGCAGTTCGGTGAATTGCTGAACTTCGGCCTCCAGGGCCCGCGCTACAAGGTGCGGTCGCGCCGTGTCGAAGCCGAAGACGCCGGCAGCCTGCTGGAGATGGAGCACGACGGCTGGAAGACCAGGTTCGGGCTCAAACATGAACGCAGGCTCTATATCGACGCCCAGCGCGATGAGTTGCGCGGTGAAGACCGCCTGACGCCCTTTGACAATACCAAGCCGGACGTGCCGATGGCCGCGCCCTTCACCATCCACTTCCTGCTTCATCCGGAAGTGCAGGCGTCCATGGCCCGCGACAAGAAAAGCGTATTGCTGCGCGGTCCCGGCGGCCGTGGCTGGTGGCTGCGTCACGACGCCAAGGACGTTGTCATCGAAGACAGCCATGTCTTCGAACACGATGTCCTGCGCAAAACCCTGCTGATATCGCTGAAGGGCGTCGGCCGCCTGGATGCCCCGACGCGCGTGCGCTGGAAGTTATCGCCCGCTGAGGCGTAAAGCGCTCGTATCTCACTGAAATTTTATCGCCAAGGGTCTAGCGTCGCCAAGAGCATTTCCTGGCGAATTGGCCACCTGTTCGCCGCAATGATGCGACAAGACAAACCTTGAGTGTTGTCCCCGCTTCAACGGAAGGCGGCAATGCTCGAAAGGAGAACACCTATGTCCAAATTTCTCAATGGCACTGTCGCCGCTGCCATCGCCGGCAGCCTCGTCGCGGGTTCGCTCGCCATTCCGGCGCCTGCAGAAGCCTATACCCGCTATGTCTGTAAATATGAACAGAAGAAGCGCGAAAAGACCGGCACGATTATTGGCGCTGTAACGGGCGCCGTCATCGGCAGCCAGATTTCGAAGAATGAACGCGGCCTGGGTGCCCTGGGTGGCGCCGTCGTCGGCGGCGCGGTCGGCTCGAAGATGGGTCACGACAGCGGCAAGAAGGCCTGTACGCGTGCCAATGCGCACCGCGAAGAAGTCGTTTGGTCACGTGATTCCAAGGGCCGCAAGGTCAAGACTGTCTATCGCTACGTCTACGGATAAGACAAGAAACAATTTGAATTCAACGTATTAAAGGCCATCTTCGGATGGCCTTTTTTGCGTCCGGAACTTTTTTTTCAAAAAAGTGCAGTCTGAACGAGGATGAACGCAGCGCTCAAATCCCGTTCAGGTTCGCCCCCCTATATTGGTCCTCATCAAGCCGAGAGGGAATAACCCCAAGGCAGACACGAAGGACCAAGACTATGACTAAGATTATCAAGACCACTATGGCCGCTGTTGTCACCACCGGCCTGATCCTGGGTTCCGCTATCGCTCCGATGACCGCTTCGGCCCGCCCTTACACCAAGACGGAAGCCTGCCAGGTCACCAAGCAGGACGCCAAGAACAAGGGCGCGATCATCGGCGCCATCGCCGGCGGTCTGCTGGGTTCGCAGGTTTCCAAGAACGAAAAGGGTCTGGGCGCGGTTGTCGGCGCCGGCGCCGGCTACGTTCTGGGTTCCAAGATCGGCAAGGACCAAGGCAAGTCGACCTGCAAGAAGGTCCAGGCTCAGCAGGAAGAATACCGTTACGAGCGCCGCGGCTACAAGCAATACCGCGACTACGGCTACAATGACCGTTACGACGATCGCCGCTGGTAAGGAGCGCACGCCTCACCTACGGCCTTGAAGAGCCCCGCCCCGTCTCCCGGGGCGGGGCTTTTCTTTGGAAACCAAATTTCCCCTGCCGTCAGCTTCCCCGTAAACAGGGAAGGAACTAACTAATTCACATAACTTTTCCTTCCCCGTTTACGGGAAAGGTGCCTGAGCATAGCGAAGGCGGAAGGGCGACTTCCGTCATTGGATCCAGGATTATGCTTACCGATTGACGACCGACCTTACGTCGTAAGCGGCGAAGGTCGCCATGGCGAGGATCTTCGACACCGGATCCGACAGCTGACAGATCTGCACCGGACGCGAAAGACCCAGCAGCAGCGGGCCGATAACAGTTGCCCCACCCAGCGCTTCGATCAGCTTGGTCGAGATCGACGCCGAATGGATGGCCGGCATGATCAGGACGTTGGCCGGCGCCGTCAGGCGCTGGAACGGATAGTTGGCCCACAGCGCCGGATCGATGGCGACGTCGGGCGGCATCTCGCCTTCGAATTCGAAGTCGACGCCGCGCTCTTCCATCAGCTCGACGGCGCGCATGACGCGGTCGGAACGCTCACCCGATGGATTGCCGAAGGTCGAATACGACATAAAGGCGACGCGCGGCGTATGACCCATGGCGCGGACCGCCATGGCGGCTTCGACGGCGATGTCACCCAGCTCTTCCGGCGTCGGCAGTTCGGCGACCGTCGTGTCGGCAACGAAGATGGTCTTGCCCTTGGCCAGGACGATCGACATGCCCATGATGCGGCCACCCGGCGCCGGATCGACGACGCGCAGCACTTCGTCCAGCGCCTGGTCGAACTGGCGCGTCACGCCGGTGACCATGCCGTCGGCGTGGCCCGACACCACCATGGCGGCGGCGAATGAGTTGCGGTCCTGGTAGATCAGGCGGTCGACGTCGCGCTTCAGGTAGCCGCGGCGTTGCAGGCGCGAATACAAAAGCTGCGAATAGGCGGCGTTGCGATGGCTGAGGCGGGCATTGATGATCTCGATGCCTTCTTCGGCCGGATCGATGCCGGCCAGGCGCATATTGGCTTCGACCAGGTTTTCCCGGCCGCACAGGATCGGCGTGCCCAACCCCTGCGCCTTGAAGGCGTGGGCGGCGCGGATGACGCTGATGTCCTCGCCCTCGGCAAAGACGATGCGCTTGGAGGGCCGTGACCGTACTGCCGAGGTGATGGTCTGCAGGAAGCCCGCCGACGGATCGAGGCGCTGTTCCAGGCGCTTGCGGTAGGCGTCCATGTCCTCGATCGGCTTGCGCGCCACACCGGTATCCATGGCGGCCTGGGCGACGAACGGCGGGATGTACCAGATCAGGCGCGGATCGAACGGCGACGGAATGATGTAGTCCTTGCCGAATTTCAGGCGGCGGCCCTGATAGGCGGCGGCCACTTCGTCGGGAACGTCTTCGCGCGCCAGCATGGCCAGGGCCTGGGCGGCCGCGATTTTCATCTCGTGGTTCACACGGCGGGCGCGCACATCCAGAGCACCGCGGAAGATGTAGGGGAAGCCCAGCACATTGTTGACCTGGTTCGGATAGTCCGATCGGCCGGTGGCGACGATGGCGTCGGAACGGACCTTGGCAACATCTTCCGGGGTAATTTCCGGGTCCGGATTGGCCATGGCGAAGATGATCGGATTGGGCGCCATGGTGGCGACCATGTCCGGCGTCAGAACGCCCTTGGCCGACAGCCCCAGGAACACGTCGGCGCCGACCATGGCTTCGGAAAGCGTACGTTTCGTGGTGCGCGTGGCGTGGGCCGACTTCCACTGGTCCATGTCGATGGTGCGGCCTTCATAGACGACACCATGGATGTCGACGACCGTGGTGTTTTCCTTTTTGACGCCCAGCGCCTTGACCAGCGACAGCGACGACAGGCCCGCAGCGCCCGCGCCGCACAGCACCACCTTGACGTCCTCGATGCGCTTGCCGGTGATTTCCAGCGCGTTGATCAGGCCGGCGGCCGAGATGATGGCCGTGCCGTGCTGGTCGTCGTGGAAGACCGGGATGTCGGCCATGTCCTGCAGCGCCGCTTCAATGATGAAGCACTCAGGGCTCTTGATGTCTTCGAGGTTGATGCCGCCGAACGCGCCGGTGATGTTCTTCACGACCGTGATGAATTCGTCAGGATCCTGAGTCGCCACTTCGATGTCGAAACTGTCGATATCGGCGAAGCGCTTGAACAGGACCGACTTGCCTTCCATGACAGGCTTGGACGCCAACGCGCCCAGATTGCCAAGGCCGAGGATAGCGGTGCCGTTGGAGATGACCGCGACCATGTTTCCTTTGGCGGTGTAGTCATAGGCGGCGTCGGGGTTTTCGGCGATGCGCAGGACGGGCACGGCCACGCCCGGCGAATAGGCCAGCGCCAGGTCGCGCTGCGTCGCCATCGGCTTGGTGGGGGCCAAAGCGATCTTGCCGGGAACGGGGTGCTGGTGGAGATGAAGCGCTTCGTCGTCGCTGAAGGTCTGTTTTTCGCTGGCCATTTCGTTTTCTGCGTCGTTTTTTATTTATGTTAGCGCTCACATTGCCCAAACGCAATGCATTGTGGGCATTATTCACGTGTGATCCTATACACTACCCAGGCACGCCCCGATAGTATACTATTTATCAATTGTCTGACAAATAGACATATCAGCCTTCTGTCAAGAAATCCACTGGGCTTGTGCACACTTTTTGTGCACATCACTTCTTTGCGGAATCGTTAAGAACCGTTAACTTATCCACCCCTTCGCGCTGCTTTTTCATAGCGCAAGATTTTGTTTAGTCGCATTTCCTAACCACGAACCGCCAGAAGCGTGTCTTGGCACTTCGTCGGGAAATGCTCTCGCCTGGATAAGCGCTCGTGAACGCAGCCACCGATTTGACCCCTGACGCGGCCGCCCTGGACCTGGAAGGCGCAACGCCCGTCATGGCGCAGTACCTGCAAACCAAGGCACAGTATCCCGATGCGATCCTCATGTTCCGCATGGGCGATTTTTACGAGCTGTTTTTCGAGGACGCCGTCACCGCCGCTCAGGCCCTGTCGCTGGCGCTCACCAAGCGCGGCCGCTATAAGGACGAGGACATTCCGCTGGCGGGCGTGCCCGTCCACGCCATCGACGCCTATGTCGCCAAGCTGATCCGGCTGGGCTATCGCGTCGCCATCTGCGAACAGCTGGAAGACCCGGCCGAAGCCAAGAAGCGCGGCTCGAAATCCGTCGTCAAACGCGGTGTCGTGCGCGTCATTACGCCAGGCACGATTACCGAGGACTCGCTCCTGGAGGCACGAGGCGCCAACCGGCTGGTCGCCTTGTCAAGCCGTGGCGGGGTCATGGCTTTGGCCAGCGTCGAGCTGTCGACCGGCGATGTCGAATGCCTCGAGATTGCGCCGGAGTCACTAAGCGCGCATCTGTCGGCGCTGCGTCCGTCGGAAAGCCTGGTCGCCGATCGCATCCTGCAGGACGAGACCCTCTATGCCCTGCTGAAATCGTGCGGTGGAGTTGTCCAGCCGCAACCGGGCTCATTGAGCGATCCCGCCGCCGGCGAACAGCGCTTGCAGAAGCTGTATGGCGTCTCGACCCTTGACGGTTTCGGCGCCTTCAGCCCGGCCGAGATTTCGGCGCTGGGCATGATCGCCGCCTATATCGACCTGACCCAGGCGGGCAAGCGGCCGGTGCTGAAACCGCCGGTGCGCGTGCTGCAAACCCATTACCTGTCGATCGACGCGGCGACACGCAATTCGCTGGAAATCGACCGGACGCAGACCGGCCGGCGCGAAGGCAGCCTGATCCAGGCGATCGACTGCACCGTCACCTCGGGCGGCGGGCGGCTCCTGCTGTCGCGCTTGTCGCGGCCGCTCTATCACCCCGACGCCATCAATGCCCGGCTGGATACGGTCGAATGGCTGCTGCCGAAGCGTGATGTCCGCGAGCAGTTGCGTCATCTGATGCGCAGTTTAAGCGACCAGGCGCGCGCCCTGTCGCGCCTCAGCCTTAATCGCGGCGGGCCACGCGATCTGTGCATCATCCATCAGGCGCTGACGATTGGCGAGTCTTTGGCGCATGTGCTGAATGACGCCACACAGAACCCTGTCATCGATCCGGCCGTGCCCGCCGAAATCGAGGGTTTCATTTCGACCCTCGTCCCATCGCAGGACCTTAGTGCCCTGCGTGACCGGCTGGAGCGCGCCCTGATCGACGAACCGCCGCTGTCGTTGCGCGACGGCGGCTTCATCCGCGAAGGCTGTCATCCGGCGCTCGACGAAGCGCGGGCACTCAGGGACGACAGCCGCCAGATCATCCTGGCGCTGGAAAGTCGGCTGGCTACTGAGACCGGCATCGCCATCCGCATCAAGTACAACAATGTGCTCGGCTACTTCATCGAGCTGAGCACAAAGCTGGCCGAACAGTTGCAGAGCCAGGACACGCAAAAGCAGTTCATCCATCGCCAGAGCCTGGCCAACCAGGTCCGCTTCGTCACCTCCGAACTGGTCGATCTCGACGCCCGCATCCAGCGCGCTGCCTCCCAGGCCCTGGCTCTGGAAATGGAGGTTTTCGAAGCGTTGCGCGAGCAGGTCCGCACGCAGGCCACCGAGATTCAGGCCGCCCACGACGCCATCTGTGCGCTCGACGTCGCGGTTGCCAATGCCTGCTGGGCCGAGGATTTCGAAGCGGTGCGCCCGCGTGTCGATCAGTCGTCGCGGCTTGAGATTTCTCGCGGCCGTCACCCGGTCGTCTGCGCCGTGCTCAAATCCCAGGGCAAGCCGTTCACGCCCAATGACGTCGACCTCGATGCTACGGGCGCCAACGCCCCGCGCTTAAGCCTCGTCACCGGTCCGAACATGGCCGGTAAGTCGACCTATCTGCGCCAGAATGCATTGCTGATCATCATGGCCCAGGCCGGCCTCTTCGTGCCGGCCAAGGCTATGCATCTGGGCGTCGTCGACCGCCTGTTCTCACGCGTCGGCGCCGGCGATGACCTGGCCCAGGGCCGGTCGACCTTCATGATGGAAATGGTCGAAACCGCCGCCATCCTGGCCCAGGCGACGGCGCAGTCCTTCGTCATCCTGGATGAGATCGGGCGCGGCACCGCCACCTATGACGGCCTGGCGATTGCCTGGTCGTGCACCGAGCACCTGCACGACGCCATCCAGTGCCGGACACTGTTCGCCACCCACTATCACGAACTGTCTACTCTGGATAAACGCCTGAAATTCGTCAGCAATATCAGCCTGACAGCGCGCGAGCACAATGGCGAGCTGATCTTCCTGCATGAGGCGCGTCCGGGGGCCGCCGACCGCTCCTACGGCGTCCAGGTGGCGCGTCTGGCCGGCATGCCCGGCCACGTCGTCAACCGTGCCCGCGACATCCTGCAACGCCTCGAAGAAGACAACCAGACCAGGCTCAGGCTCGACGACCTGCCGCTGTTTTCGTTCGAGCGCGCCGCCCCCGAACCGGTCAAATCGGCGCCATCGAAGCTGGAAGCCCTTGTCAAAGGCATCAATCCGGACGATCTAAGCCCCAAGGAAGCCTTGGAAGTCATCTATAATTTACAGAAGATGCTTACAAATTAAGGCTTCGGGTACTTTTGATGGATGACGCGTTCGACATGCTGACTGCTACGCAAGGCCCGGCTCCGGCCTACCGCATCGACGGCGCGCACCTGCGTAAGGCCCTGACCGAGACCTATGAGGATTCGAGCGGCGACAGCGCGGATCTGCGCCGCCGGGCGGTGAAAATCCTGAAGGAAGCCCTTCAGTTGTCGCGCGCCAGCATCCTGGCCAATATCGATCACAAGGGCGGCCATGCCACGGCCCGCGCCCTGGCGCGCGCCACCGATGAAATCGTCAGCGCCCTGTGGGACTTCACCCTGACCCACGTCTATCGCGCCCGCAATCCGACCGAGGGTGAGCGTCTGTCGCTGCTGGCCGTCGGCGGTTATGGCCGGGGCGAACTGGCGCCGCATTCCGATCTCGACCTTTTGTTCCTCCGCGCCTGGAAGGAAACCTCGCACTCGGAATCGGTCATCGAATTCATCCTCTATACCCTTTGGGACCTGGGGCTGAAGGTCGGGCACTCGTCCCGCACGGTCGATGAGACGATCAAGTACGCGCGCAGCGATCACACCATCATGACCGCGCTTCTGGAACACCGCCAGATCGCCGGCGACAAGGAACTGGTGGAACTGCTCGATCTCAAGCTGGCAACCGAAGGCATGAAGACGAATATGTTCGACTTCGTTGCCGCCAAGCTGGAAGAACGCGACAGCCGCCACGTCAAGGCCGGCACATCGCGCTTTGTCGTCGAGCCCAATGTCAAGGAAGGCAAGGGGGGCTTACGCGATCTGCACACCCTGTTCTGGATCGCCAAGTATCGCGTGGCGGCCGAGCCGAACCCGAGCGCGCGCATCATCGATGAGAACGCGCCAAAGAAATCCAGAGATTCCTGGGGAGCGCTCGATCGCATCCTGACCGACCGCGAGCGCCAGATCTTCATGCGCGCCTTCGACTTCCTGTGGAAGGTCCGCATCCTGATCCACATGACGGCTGGCCGTGGCGAAGAACGCTTAAGCTTCGACCTGCAACCCGAAATCGCCCGCCGCATGGGCTTTATCGACCGCCAGGGCGAACCCAATGTCGAACGCTTCATGCGCCGTTATTTCATCGTGTCCAAGGAGGTCGGCGCATTGACGCGCACCTTCTGCACGACGCTGGAAGCCCAGGAAGCCAAGCCCCTGACCCGGCTGTCCAACATGATCCAGTCGGGCCTGATGAACCTGACCAAGGCCGACCATCCGGGCTTTGTCGTCACCTCCGGCCGTCTGTCGGTCAATTCGCCGGACATCTTCCAGAAGTCGCCGGTGGCCATGTTCCTGCTGTTCAAGATGGCCGACCGGCTGGAACTTGACCTGCACCCGGACGCCTTCACGGCCATCGCGCGCAACCTGACCCTGGTTACGCCGTCCCTGCGCCGCGACAAGAAGGCTGCGCGGCTGTTCCTCGACCTCCTGGTACGCGGCCGCAATCCGTACCGGACGCTCAGCATGATGTCGGAAACCGGGCTTTTGGGGCGCTACATCCCCGAGTTCGGCCGCATCGTCGCCCAGACCCAGTTCAACATGTATCACGCCTATACGGTCGATGAGCATACCCTGCGCGCCATGGACATCATCCACGGCATCGACACCGGCCGCTACAAGGAAGATCACCCGCTGGCCTCGGCCATCATGCCGCAACTGGTCGACAAGGAGAGCCTGTATCTCGCCATGCTGCTGCACGACACCGGCAAGGGCGGCGAGGACGGACAGGAAATCGGCGGCGAGCGCGCGGCGCGCAAGGCGTGCGAACGCCTGGGCCTCGAACCCTGGAAGATCGACCAGGTCGCGTGGCTGGTAAGGCACCATCTCGTCCTGTCGGACTACGCCCAGAAGCGCGACGTTTCGGACCCGGAAACCGTGGCCAGCTTTGCCCGCATCGTCGAAACGCCCGAGCGCCTGCGCCTGCTGCTTATCCTGACCGTTGCCGACATCCGCGCCGTCGGCCCGGGTGTGTGGAACGCCTGGAAGGGTCAGCTGATGCGCGACCTGTTCGCCGCCACCGAAAGCGCCTTCCGCGGCGGGCGCGGGTCGGACGCGGTCGCCAGCGTGCGCGAGGGCCTGAACGAGCGCGCCGAAGCACGCCGCGATGCGCTCAGCCAGGACAATGACGACATGGCGGCATGGCTGGCCACCATGGACGAGAACTATCTGTTTTCCTTCACCCCCGAAGACATCAAGAGCCACGCTGACCTGGTCCTGTCGTCGTTCAATGCCGAAGCTGCCGTGCGGGCGCGCATCGACGAAAGCCGAAACGCCACCGCCTTTTCCATTTCGGCGAGCGACCGGACGGGCCTGTTCGCCGACCTGGCCCGCACCTTCGCCAATCTCGGCGCCAACGTGGTCGGCGCGCAGGTCTTCACCTCGTCCGAAGGCAATGCCCTCGACGTCTTCTATGTCCAGGACACGCAAGGCCTGCCGTTCGCCCACGACGATCCGCAACGCATGAAGCAGGCTGAACAGCAGCTTGAACAGGCCGCGCTCGGCAATCTGCCGCCCGTTGTCCAATACAAGTCCGCCATGGCGGCGCGGACAGCCGCCTTTGCCATTGCGCCGACCGTGGCCTTCGACGACAGCGCCAATGCCTCGGCGACGATACTGGAGGTTTCCGGCCGCGACCGTCCGGGCCTGCTGGCCGATCTGGTCGAAGCCCTGGCGCGCCTGCACATGGACATCGCCTCGGCGCACATCGACTGTTACGGCGAACGCGCGGTCGACGCCTTCTATCTCACCGACCACTTCAAGAAGGCGCAACTGACGGCCGGACAAAAGCAGGCGGTACGCAAGGCGCTGCTGACCGTCCTGGACCAGCCGGCCGGGCAGAAGCAGAACATCACCCGCGCCCGCGCCAGTCTTGCTCGGTAGTTTTCCTGGCTGCCTTGGACACAAAAGTTCCCCCTTCTGTCATTTGCTCCGCAAATGCCCATGGCTTGCGAACGCTATACTTTCGCTGGCGCCAAACCCGCGTAAACGGGGAAGGAAGATATTGAATC